>JAFZZD010000013.1 GCA_017615955.1 Victivallales bacterium | reverse complement strand
GCCGCCTCGGCGCCCACAATCCCGCCCCAGGCGTGTTTTCGCCAAGGCAACCTGAATGGGCGCCACTTCGGCGCCCACACAAAATACAAGGAGAGAAAATGTCCTACACAATTCCAACAAAAGACGAGCTTCTCAAGCGCGCAGCCGATGTAATTGACATTGAGATTGAGGCATTGCAGGCTCTGAAGTCCGATTTGGACGCCTCATTCGAGGAGCTGATCAAGAAGTGCATATCCACATTGGAAGGCGGGGGCAAGCTGGTGCTGTGTGGCGTTGGCAAGAGCGGTCACATCAGCAGGAAGATCGCCGCCACATTGTCCAGTACGGGAAGCCAGGCGGTGTTCATGCATCCAGTTGAGGCCATGCATGGCGACCTGGGCGTGCTGTCCCCCAAGGATCTGCTTTTGGCGGTGAGCTACAGCGGCAAGACGGACGAGCTGCTGGTGGTGTTGCCTGCGGTGCATCGCCTGGGTGTGGAGATTGTGGCGATTACGGGCAAGGCGGATTCGCGTCTTGGGCACATAGCGGAGCTGGTGGTGCCGATGCCGGTGCCGCGTGAGGCATGCCCCTTCAACCTGGCGCCCACGGCCACCACCACGGCGCTGGCCGCGCTGGGCGATGCTTTGGCGATGACGCTGCTTTATTGCCATCACTTCAAGATCAACGACTACGCCATGTTCCATCCAGCTGGCGCCATTGGCCGCAGCATAACCCTGAAGGTAAAGGATCTGATGCGCACAGGCGAGCGTCTTGCCGCAGTGCATCCTGGCACGCCTGTCAGGGACGCGCTGCTTGCCATGACAAAGGCCCGCAACGGCGCAGTTGCCATAACCGATGAGAATGAGAAACTGCTGGGCATATTCACGGACGGTGACTTCCGCAGAAAAATCACGGACAATCCCAACATCCTCACTGAAAGAATCGAGAATGTGATGACTGCCTCGCCAATTTCCATCAACCAGGACAAGCTGGCCGTGGAGATCATGAAGATACTGGAGAAACGCAAGATTGACGATGTCCCCGCAGTGGATGACGAGGGACGCCTGGTTGGACTGGTGGACATTCAGGATTTGCCGAAATTCAAGGTGATGTAAATATTAATTAATCCAGAGATTGCCACAGATTTGTTCTGTGCAAATCTGCGTGAAGCTGTGGATAAAAAGAGGAGCAGAGATGTCGGAGAAGAACTATGATTTTCGCATGAGAATGGACCATTTCCACCGTCCAGGTATGCTGGACAAGGAAGCCAGGCCCGAAGCGGATGAAACTGTGATCAGCGCAAATTGGCGCATAAGCTACGATGCGGATGCCTCGGAGGATGTGATTGCAACCGCAAAGGATTTGCAGGATTTCTTCCTGGTCAGCTATGAACTGCCTTTGATTATTGCACCTGGCGCGAAAGACGGCATCTACATTTCCAGGGATGACACCCTGCCTTCTCCAGGCGCGGCCAAGGTGGATGTGACGGAGAAGGGCATTGCTCTGTCAGGACGCGATGTGAAGGGCGTGCGCTTTGCTGGCGTGGTTCTTGAGGATATGATAAACCTGCGTGAGGCTCCCTTTGTGAAGCAGTGCAGCCTGATTAAGGAAAGGCTTGTCACGCCTAGAATACTCCATTCAGGACGCGCAATCGATGACTTCACCAACGAGCACCTGAACGCAATGCTGCATGCTGGCTTCGATGCAATTGCCATTTTCGTGAAGGGTCCCGACATGACCAACACAGGACACCTGGACATAAACGACGTCATCAGGCGGGCCGCATCCTACGGCATTGAGACCTATCTATACAGCTATCTGCCCGCATACAAGCATCCCGATGATGAGGATGCCAAGGAATTCTTTGAGAGCGTTTACACCCGCATCATGGAGTACCACAATGGTGCGGCAGGCGTCATGCTGGTGGGTGAATCAGCGCAGTTCCCCAGCAAGGACCCACACACCACTGGCAAGAAATACAGCGAAAGCGTGGTGGACGGCATTCCCGACCCCAAGCCAGCGCCAGGCTGGTATCCCTGCTATGACTATCCAAAATGGATCTGCATGGTCAGGGACGCCATAAGGAAGGCAAAGCCGGATGCGAAGGTGATTTTCAATACCTACAACTGGGGCTGGACCAGCGAGGAACTGCGCCGCAGTTTCCTGGAGAAGATGCCGAAGGACGTAATCATCCAGATCACATACGACATATTCTCGGAAAAGGTGCGTGAGGGGCTGCCCTTTGTGGCCATGGACTACACCGCCAGCGCCGCCAAGCCTGGCTTCTACTTCAGCTCGGAATGCCGCATCGCCCACGAATGCGGGCTGCCAATTCTCTCCACTGCCAATACTGCTGGCATGACTTGGGACATCGGCGTGATTCCATACGAGCCAGTGCCGCAGCAGTGGATACGCCGCTTCAAGGAACTGGACTATGCCCGCGTGAACTGGGGGCTGACCCGCTTCTATGACACGCACCACTACGGCTGGTGGCCATCTGTGGTATGCGATTTGGGCAAGGCATTCTTCCAGTCGCCGCAGGAGGATCCAGAGGAATACCTGGCGAAACTGGCGAAGCGTGACGCAGGGGAGGGCGCAAAGTTGCTGCTTGAGGCATGGAATACCTGGAGCGAGGCGATCAACTACCTCACGCCCACCAACGAGGACCAGTACGGCCCATTGCGCGTGGGGCCAGCGTATCCGCTGATTTTCCATCCGAACATCACGCGCCAGATGGGCAAGAAGGAGATTGCGTTCCCTGCGGCACCATACGCGCACTTTGGCGGGCGCATCGTGAAGACGCTGTATCAGCCATACGAGAACATCAACCAGGCACCAGGCGCAATACGCTACCCAATCGAACTGCGCAGCCTGGACAAGCTGATTGAGCTGTGGCAGGAAGGCATACGCCTGTACGAGGCAGCAATCAATGCGGCTCCTGAGCGCAAGAGGGAGCATCTCTCCTGGGAACTGAACATGGGCAAGTTCATGCTGCATGCGTTCAAGACCTGCCGCAACACCAAGCAGTGGTGGCTGTTGAACCAGGCCATGATACATGCGCCGAATACAAAGGTCGCCCTGGAGCGTCTGGATGAAATCGAGGCACTTGCCAAGCAGGAAATCCAGAATGCGCAGGAGGCGATACCATACGTGCAGAAGGATTCACGCCTTGGATGGGAACCAAGCATGGAATACGTGGGTGACGAATGGCACATCAACTGGAAGATACGCCAGGTCAACTCCGTCATCAACGGCGACATCGCGGACTACAGGAAGATTCTTGAAAACACCGCGAAGGCAGGCTTCTAGTACATTTGGATAAAATTGGAGAAAATATGCAGGGAATATTGCATTCCATACTGGAGGCTGTGGGCAACACGCCTCTGGTTGAATTGAGGCGGATGGTGGCCCCGGACAGCGCCAGGGTACTGGTGAAGGTGGAAGGCCTGAATGTGGGCGGCAGCATAAAGACGCGTACTGCCCTTAACATGATAGAGTGTGCCGAGGCGGATGGACTCATCGGAAAAGGTTCCGTGATAATCGAACCCACCAGCGGCAACCAGGGCATAGGACTGGCACTGGTGTGCAACCAGAAGGGCTATCGCTGCATTATCGTCATGCCTGATTCAGTGAGCCGCGAGCGTTCCGCATTGATGAAACTGTACGGCGCGGAAATCGTGCTGGTGAAGGACAATGGCAACATCGGCGAATGCATGGAGCGCTGCCTGGCGAAGGCGGCTGAACTCAAGGCGAACACGCCTGGCGGCTACATTCCGCAGCAGTTCGAGAATCCAAACAACCCCGCAGTTCACGAGAGCAAGACGGGGCGTGAAATCCTGGAGCAGGTGGGTTCCTTGCAGATTGACGCGTTTTGCGCTGGCTTTGGAACGGGCGGCACATTGTCTGGCATCGGGCGCGTGCTGCGCAGCCGCTTCCCGAATGTGAAAATCGTGGCGGCAGAGCCGGAAAACGCGGCCATTCTGGCGGGCGGCGCAATAGGCTCCCACCTTCAGCAGGGCATTGGCGACGGCTTCATCCCAAAGAACCTGGACCAGAGCCTGCTGTCTGGCAATGTTATTGTTACGGATGACGAGGCGTTGCAGACTGCGCGGAACCTGGCTCTACTGGAAGGGCTGCCAGCGGGCATATCCAGCGGCACCAATGTTGCCTGCGCGTTGCGCCTGGCGAAGGAACTGGGACCTGGCAAGGTGGTTGTCACCGTCCTGCCAGATTCGTATGACAGGTATTTCACTACACCGCTGTTCGATTTTGCATAGATGTGCGCCCCGAGGCGGGGCGCACTCAGGTTGCCTTGGCGGGAACAAGCCAGGGGCATTAAGAAGGTTCCCTGCTTGGCAACCTGAGTGGGCGCCGCCTCGGCGCCCACATGAAAGCGTATTATAATTCAAGGAGGAGAAAAATGGGACTATTTAGCATGAGAAAGGCATTATTGCTTGCATTGTGCGCGGTGTTTGCGTTGCATTCAGCCGAGCAGCACACGACTGTGACCAAGAGAATGACCAACAATCCAAGCATTGGCATTGTGTCGTTTGCCGGAAACACCAGTGAAAAGAACAGTTTTGAAAGAGTGCTGGAGTGCAGCGGTTGGTTCACTGTGTTGAAGGGGGCATCCGCGAAGGGCGCTGATATCAAGGTGAGCCTCCAGATGCCATCCCAGAACAGTGTCTCCGCCTCCGTCAATGCCGGGCCGAAAGTGTTCACTGTTTCCCAGAATGGCGAGAATGCGATGCTCAATGCCGTGGATGACATATTGCGTGCCTTGTACAAGTTGCCCGCATATTGCACGAAGAAGATTTATTTTGTGCAGGATGGCGCAAACAACATGAAGGAGATATTCTGCTGCTATCTTGATGGAAGCGGCCAGGAGCGTGTTACACACAATGGCGCAATCAGCACTGAACCCAGCTGGGGGCATCCAGATGCCTTGGTTTATACGGTAGTGCGCAGGAACAGCCTGGCCGTGGTGCTCTCCGACATGAAGAACAAGAGGCAGCGCATAATCTCCAATTCGCCTGGCCTGAACTCAAGCGCTGCGCTTTCCCATGACGGGCGCAGGCTGGCTCTGCCATTGAGTCTGGAAAACCAGATTGACCTCTATATCGTGGAGCTAGACAAGGGCGGCACACGCACGCGCCTCACCAAGAACAGAGACGTGGAATCATCACCCTGCTGGTCGCCAGACAACAGGCGGATATGCTATGTTTCCGACAGGCTGGGCGTCCCGCAACTTTACCTTAGGGATGCAGTCCAGGGCGGCGCGGACAAGCGTATTTCCACTGGCAACAACGAGTGCGTTTCCCCAGACTGGTCGCCTGTCAGCAACAAAATCTGCTTCTCATACAAGACCAACACCGGGCAGAGGCACATCGCGGTCATGGACATGAACGATCCCAACCAGCCAATCAAGGTGATTACTCATGCAGCCGGCGACTGGGAGGCCCCGTCCTGGGCGCCTGACGGCAGGCACATCGTCTGCACCAGGTCAACGGGCAATGGCTACAGGGATTTGTTCATAGTGGACAGCTGGAGCAACGCAATGCAGCCAGTTTCCCGCAATGCCCGCGTTTCATTGCCTGCCTGGAGACCCTAAGGCCGCAATGCTGCTGCGTGAGGCGGAAATAGTTGCGCTGGACTTTGAAACTACGGGCGTGGTCAGATGCCAGGAGAACATACCCTGGCAGATTGGCTGCGCCCGCATTCGCAATGGTGTGCTTGAGAAGGAGACGCTGTCCCTGTATCTGAAGGTGCCCAGCGAGCATCATTTCAATCCTTACACGCCCGGGCGCTGGGCGGAGATGCGTGAGACGCTTGCCCAGAAGCGCACTTTGCTGGAGGAATGGCCAGTGCTGGAGCCATGGCTTTCGGGACACGTGCTGGCTGCCCACAATGTTCCAGTGGAGCGCTCCGTGCTGTCACGATATTTTCCGTTGCATGAGTTCGGTCCCTGGATTGACACGCTCAAGCTGGCCCGCAGCGCATTCCCTTCCCTCAAGAGCAAGCGCCTTTCCGACTTGCTGGAAGTCTTGTCTTTGACAGAGCGGATGAAGAACCTCTGCCCCACGCTGGAGGCCCATGACGCCTGCTATGACGCAGTGGGCTGTGCCTGTGTGCTGGAGTATTTCCTCTCTTTGCCAGGCTGGCGTGATTTGGATGTGGAGGCTTTCTTGTGAATTTAAAAAGTATTTGATATTAAACCAGATAGTTTTGAAATTGCTTTAAATATACCAAAAAACAGGATAATAAACTTTTAAATAAACCCAAAACAGGATAAAGAAAAGGATAGACAAATGAACGTAATCAAAAAGAAAACTGTTATTCTCAAAGTTGTCATTGTGACGTTTTTGGCGTTCGTAGTCGGAATCTCATCAGCAGAACAGGCCACTTTGGGTATGCAGATTGGGTTGAATGGGGATACAGTATCTATGGCAAAGATGCCGAGGGAGTTGTTCCCTAGTTATGGGAAAATAGCTGAATTTTCATTTAACGATGAGAGCAAGACGAATGATCTAGTGAAGGCAGGAAGAAAATTTAAGGTCGGTGGTGTTCCACCAAGATGGAATGAATATCAGTCGGCTGATAATCTTGTAAAAGACGGTGCTTTGCATGTCTCTGGAGAATACAATTATAAAACTATTCCGCATCTGGATGTTCCCGAACTCCGTTATGACCGTTTTGCTTTAGCAATTAGCTTTCAGCCTCAACAAGAGCATGGAAAATCAATGCCACTAGTCTCGTTTGGTGGTGGTTGGCGATGGTTCCACATTCTGCTTAGTTCAGATGGAACACCTCAAGTCGCCTTCAGAGGCCTTGTAAAGAGAGAGCTTAGTTTCCCATTGGCAGGAAAAATCCATCCTGGAACATGGAACTGGATTGTAGTTTCTTTTGATGGCTCGGCCCGTAGTTTGTTTGTCATTCTAAATGGTCGTAAACTGCCCGAAATTGCATTGCCCTCTGATTTTGCTTTTAGTTTGAATCGTGTTGAACGCGATAAGCATCGCTCCATTCAGTTAGCAAACACAAATAATGGAACAGTTTTCAAAGGAGCTGTTAATGGTTTCCTTCTTTTTAACCGAGCGCTTACAAAAGATGAACTCGAAGCCATTGCGAGTGCTCATGAAACGCCATCAGGATCATGGATTTTCCATCTTGATGATGAGTGTGCTGTATCTTATTGGAATGGGACGTTTTCTGATGGTGAAGTCACGCTGGATGCACGTCTTGCTAATAACGTGGCATTCGTATCTTTTCCCGATAGGCTTTCTATTCCAAATCCAAACAAAATATTGGATTTGCGTAAGCCATTTGTTAGTCTGAATGGCATTATGGTTCCAATTATCGGAATCGGAGAAGAATATGCCGGGTTCCACGTCGGATATGGTGGTATTAGACGGGACGCAAAGGAGGTTTACCTCCCGGATACGTTACAATTCATTGGTCCTGGGGCGTTTGAAAGATTCGTTTCCCTTACGGATTTCATTTGTCCAGATTCAGTTCGTTCAATAGCTTCAGCTTCTTTCAATGGTTGTCGGTGTCTTCGTCGGGTCCGATTGGGAAAGAGTTTAGAATCATTCTCATCAGATCGGGTTTTTATGGGATGTGAGGCACTGGAGGCAATTGATATCGACCCAAAGAACTGTCACTTCAAATCAGTAAATGGGGTTCTTCTCACTGCGGACGGAAAACGGCTTCTTGCGTTTCCTCCAGGATACAAGGGAGCCTTTTCAATTCCATCTGGCGTGGAGGATATCCCTGCCCGTGCATTTCTTGGTTGCCATGGCCTGACACGTGTTTTTGTCCCAGCCTCTGTGAAAAAGATTGGAGAATACGCCTTTGCAGATTGTCCGACATTGGAGATGATTGAATTTGAGAATCAGTCGTTCAAACTTGACGACAAAGTATTCGGATCATCGGTGAGGAGAAAGGAAAATCGGCATCCTGCGACGAACCTTATGAATCGATAGATGCAAAGTGTTGGCAACGTTCTTGACATACTTAATGTGGGGCATCTATAACTGTTCTCCTGGTTAAGATCAAGTTGCACAATTAAAAAATCTAGTGATTGAACTTGTTTTTTATGGATTTTGAGGTTTATTAAGGCAGAACTTTGCAAATTTAGATAATCAACACAAACAAATGTTTTCAGGAGAGTAGGCGACTTATGGAAAAAGTAAAAGTTGGCATCATCGGTTTTGGTTTCATGGGCACAACCCATTTCAACATTCACCAGAACAGCGGCAAAAGCCAGGTCATCGCAATTGCTGATGCGGATGCGGACAAGCGCAAGGGCGACATCAGGAAGGTCATCGGCAACATTGGCGGCGCACAGAACACATTCGTGGATCTGACTGGCATCGCAGTATATGAAGATGGAATGGACCTTATCGCCAATCCAGATGTGGAGGAAGTGGATATCTGCGCACCAACCTACATGCATGCCAAGTTCGCCATCGCAGCATTGAAGGCTGGCAAGAACGTGCTGCTGGAGAAGCCCGTTGCGCTGACAGTCCAGGAGGCAGAGGAAATCATTGCCGCAGCAAAGGCCAGCGACAAGTGCTTCACGGTGGGGCTCTGCGTGCGCGCATGGCCAGAATACCGCAAGGCATACGAACTGGTGAAGGCTGGCAAGATTGGCAAGATCAAGAGCCTGCTCTTCAAGCGCTTCTCACCAAACATCGACGGCAATGCCTGGCAGAACTGGTTCATGAACGACAAGCTTTCTGGCGGCTCCATCCTGGACTTGCACATGCATGACATTGACGAGGTCCTCTATTTCTGCGGCAAGCCAAAGGCAGTCACCTGCGTGGGCACCTGCAATGGATATGGCACACCCGACCATTCCTTCACAATCTATCATTTTGACGAAGGCGGCCCAGCAGTGTTTGCTGAAGGCGGCTGGTCCGCGCCAGCAAGTGCGCCGTTCGAGATGAGCTTCCAGATCATCGGCACGGAAGGCACCCTGGTCAGCGACCCAGCTGGCTTCGTGTTCTATCCAATCAAGGGCGAGCCAGAGAAGATTACGCTGCCTGATGTGGGACTGCCCACTGGCTGGCATGTGGAAATCGACAACTTCCTCTCCGCAGTACGCGGGCAAAGTTCAGACCAGAAGTATCTGCCATACGAGGACATCCTCACTGGCGCAAAGATCTACGCCGCAGAACGCGCCTCCTTTGACAAGAACGGCGCAAGGGTGGAGGTACAATACTGATGTTTATGTGGGCGCCGAGGCGGCGCCCACTCATGTTGCCTTGGCGGAAACACGCCAAGAGAATAATTACAATTTGCGCCCCGATTCGGGGCGCATTTTTTAATCTTTTTTCAGCAGTTGGTATAGGAAGAAGGGGGCGCCGATAAGTGAACTGATTATGCCTGCTGGTATTTCGGCGTTTT
>JAFZZD010000124.1 GCA_017615955.1 Victivallales bacterium | reverse complement strand
CCATGATGGAGCGGAAGCATTGCTGTGGCGTGGAAAAGCCCAGCACCTCGCCGCGGTACATGTCCCTCAACTCCTGCATTTCCTCGGGCGTGGTGGCGCGGGCATTGACTTCTGAAGCCAAATTTATGCCAGCGCGGATCTCCTCGCCCTTCTGGGAAACCAGCGTCTTGCGGGCCTCCTCCAGCAAAGTACGGAATTCCGTCTCGCCGCCGCTCAAGGCCTGCTCCAATATGTCCAGCATCGCAAACTGGTGCGAAGGGTCCTTGGAACCTTCGGCCAGTTCCTTCAGCAGTTCCTGCGCGGAAGGCATCTGGCCGCTGCTGCGAGCCTGCCGCAGCATGCTAAGCAACTTGTTGGTGAATTCGCTGCCTGGCATGTCAGGCAAGGTCTTCATCCAGTTTTCCATTGCCTTGATATATGGATTTTCCTTGCCGCGGTTTTCACCAAGCTTGCGCTCGTTTACATCCTTGCTCTCCTTCTCCTCAAACTGGAAGCTCAGTTCCTCCATGGAATCCATGAGTTCGGCAATCGGGTCGTTCTCCACCACGAAGGATGTGCCCATGAGAGTGCCTGTCTCCTGTGAGGCAACTGCCTTCTCGGCACTTTCCAGGTTGCCGGAACGCATGGCCTCATAGCGGTCCACCGAAATGGAATTGCGCAGAAACTGTCCTAGATCAAGAGGCATTTGAACCCTCCATCCAGACAATTCCCGGCCCATAGAAGTGAAGCAGCATGCTGGGATCCTTTTTCCTGGGCAGGATTATGTTCCAAATGCTTATGCGGGGGCAGAACGCCGTTGGTGGCTTTGTGGTCCAGGCCACTGCCGCCTCCAGCCGCACTGTCAGCAGCTGCTCCTCCCTCAGCACAATCCGCGTCGTCCTGCTTTTCGTCGCCAAAACCAGCCATTGGGATGCAAACTCCGTCACGCAGATTGCACTGCGGAAACTGAAGGGAATGACGCGAAGCACTCTGCTGCCGCTTCGTGCCTCCACAGGTGCCAGCAGCAACTTCGAGGAAACCACTGTCATCGGCGCGGCGCATGTCACCTGGGTCAGGAACGGGCGTTCAGCGCAGGAACAGCTGGCCTCGCCCTCCAGCTTCACCAGATGCAGCCTACTTCTGTCAGGCACGATCCAGCCACGAAGCGAGGAAGGGACACAGTCCCCCAGCACAGCCGTGGGCTGCCCGGCGCAAACCAGCCAGCTTCCGCTGCCAACCTTGGCAAAGCCGTTCTCTATCGTGGCATCATTCATTATCTGCCCTTCTTGACTAGAACTTTATCATCCGAGGGCTTGACTTCAACCTGCTTCTTGGCTTCAGGCTGCTTCTTGGCTTCAACCTGCTTCTTGGCTTCAACCTGCTTCTTGGCTTCAACCTGCTTCTTGGCTTCAACCTGCTTCTTGGCTTCAGGCTGCTTCTCAGCATCAGATTGCTTCTGCGTTTCCTGCTGGAGATTCTTGGGGTCGCTGTAGTACTTCTCCCATTTCTTCTTCAGCTCCTTGTTCTCCTTTTGCTCCTCCTCCCAATCCTTTGTCTGCCCCTTTATGTCCTCCTGCCATTCCTTGCGCTCTTCTTTGCGCACGGCCTGGCGCTTCTTCTTCTCAAGCTTCAATTCAGCGCCGCGTTTATCCAAGGCATCCTTGTTCTTCTCCTGGCGCTTCTCATCGATATCCTGCCTCTCCTGGTCACGCTTCTCCCGCTCCGCGTCATCATCCTTCTTGTCATCCTCCAGTTCCTCCTCCCTGGTGATGTCACGTTGGCGCGTCGCCTGCACACGAGCAAGCTCAAATGTGTCTATGTCCACAAGATACGGTGCCAATATGAACATGCGCTGCACGGTCTCCTTCTTCTTGCTTATGCCGCCAAACAGCCATCCAATGTAGGGGATGTCCCTCAAATACGGTATTCCCCAATGGGCCTCCTCCTCTATGTCCTTCAGATACCCTGCCAGCAATATGCAGTCCCCTTCGTTCACGGCAGCCTGTGTCTGAACAGTGGATTCACGGGTCAACGGCATGGAGTCCACCGATATGGCTTCAAAGCCGCCGTCAGACAATGAAACTGTCATCCAGAACTGGGCTGGATCATCCTTCTTCACGGGGAATACTATGCGCGGCTTCACATTCAGTTTCATTCCTGCCTTGACTTCCTCCAGCGAGGCAACCTCCGTGCCCACCACACGCGCATGATAGCTCTGGGTATCGGTTATGGAGGCGGACATGTTGTTCATCGTCAGTATGGAGGTCCTGGATATGGAACGAGCCTTGCCCTTCTGGCGCAATGTGGAAAGGGAGGCGGCTATGCTTGTATGCTTGCCTACGTATGACATCGCACCGGAAAGCCCCTTGCCAATCAACTCCTCTGGCGAGAACAGATTGCCCGCATTCTGCCCCACAGCCCCGTCCGCATTCTTGGCGGTG
Source organism: Victivallales bacterium (assembly GCA_017615955.1). The sequence continues at coordinate 1,084 of JAFZZD010000124.1, read as the reverse complement.
GCACGAAGGGACAATGACAGCTGCCAATCCAGAGCGTCGTCCTTGTTCAACTCCAGCGTGGTCACTGCTATCTCAACCAGCTTCTGGGGCACGTCAAGTTCAGCGATCAGCTTCTCATAGATGGGCATCCTGGAAACCACGTCCCGCACCACAACGGCATTAAGGCGGTTCTCTGCCTTGATTATGGGCTGGAATGCCCTGTCCATTTCACCGCCAAGAACATCTTCAGCCTTCTTTTCATCTGCCTTTCCCTGCGCCTTGTCCTGTGCCTTGCTGTTGCCGATCTTCATTATGTCCTCAAGCATCTTTGCAACGCCCTTGATTGACGGCGCGGCCTCGCCGCCACCGCCACCTCCCAGCGTCACATCGTCCGCCCAGGTATGCTTCAATGGAAATATGCGTGTCTCAATCTCGCTGTACGCCCGCTTCTCCCGCAACTTGTCCGCCTTCTCAATCAATTCCGCCACCAGCATTACATAGCGGGGCGGCCCGGCAACCATCACCAGTTCGTCGTTGGAAGTGGTCTTCAGCGGGAATCGTTCGTCCTCCACGCCCAGTTCGCGCAGCATTTCACGTACTTCGCCCGCCTTCATGTACTGCAAGTCAACCAGCAATGTCTCAATCTCGCTGTTTGCGTAGATATACAATGCAGTCCCGTCATAGTACCATGCCAGGCTGTGCAAGGTGGCAACTTTCTCAAGAAACTCCTGCGGTGCAAGTTTCCTGAAATCGCCCGATAGCATTCCCGCCACATTTTTTGACATAACAACAGAAAGTCCCTGCGCGGTGCCAAAAGAGTTCAAGGCATCCACTAGGGACATTTCACGCGCGATCAATGTATATTCCCCTGTCTTCCAGGGGATCATGGAAGGCTTGACTTTAGCCTCCTGAGAAAATGCCGCCCCCAGCATGCAAAGCAGGGATACCAAGGCAACTTTCAACAAAGTTCCACTGTTCATATTTATTCCTTTATATTTAAATCTCGTGGCTCACGCCACAAGCATATAACAACACAAAACGCCGTAATTTAACCTTGTTTTCTCATTCTGCTATTTGGGAAAAAGGAAAATGCGCATTTTTCCTG
>JAFZZD010000123.1 GCA_017615955.1 Victivallales bacterium | reverse complement strand
CTGTGGACAGTGGACTGTGGCGGATAGGATGATGGCGGAAAAACGCGTAAACAACTATTAACAGGCCACAGGCCACAGAAAACATTATTTAAGGAGAAAACATGAAATTGAAGAAGATGAACGAGGCCTTGCAGAGCCTCAGGGCGAAGTATGCCGTCAAGGCCGACGGCGAGTTGGTAAAGAGTCCTGCGAGTTTTTGCGGGGCTGGGGCGATGTTGCGTTTGGCTGATGGTAGCATTGTGAAGCTGCTTCCCTGGCGGAAGGAACGTCGTTTTGTGGAATTGAAGAAGCTGGCTGATGGCGGCACGCTGGAGGATGTTTCCACCCTGCGCTTTGCATATTTCAGCGGCAAGAGGAACCTGAAGCAGGAGTTGTACCGCGAATTGGATTTGGCTGCGTATCTGGGCAATGCAAAAATCAAGTCACTCTTCACTACTAAAAATGGCGAGACGGCCAATGTGGTGCTTCGGCTGGCCGACGGCAAGAGCTGCTGCATCGAGTGTTCCGCTATCCTGCCAGAAAACACTGGTGACATGGATCGCCATGAGTTGATCGCACGCAGAGGAGTAGCGTCGGACAGAGTTGTGGACACCCAGGTCCCGCAGGCCTCCATCTACAAGTTCACCGCCGAAGGCGAGGAGCGTTTCACTGACACGGACACGGAGTTGTTCGGCTTTGAATTGGAGGAGATTCTGCTCATCCGCGCGGCATTCGCCGTGCTTTCGGACAAGAAGCTGGCGACTGAATGGAACAAGGCGGACGCCTTGCTGGCGAAGCAGGTGGAAGATGCGCTGAAGTGCGATGCATCAGGCAAGCCCGTGTCATACAAGTAAGGAGGCAAGAAAAATATGAAGCCCGTTAAGATTGCGATGATGGCCCTTACCCACGGCCATACTAGAAAATACTACCAGACATTGAGGGAGAACAGCAAGCTGGACTGGGTGGCATCCTGCGCCGCAGACCAGAATGCCAAGGATGTATATGAACTCTATGACAATGGAGTGCCATGCTACCTCTCTCCAGAGGAGATGTTCGCGAAGCATCCTGACATCGAGGCTGTTGTGATTGCATCAGCCAATGACCAGCATCTGCGTGAGATGAAGCTGTGCGCCGAAAGATGCGTGCACATTCTCTCAATGAAGATACCCACTTTCGACCCCAAGGAATACGATGAAATGCAGGCTCTTGTGAAGAAGGCGGGCATTGTCTGACAGATAGAACTCGAAATGCACTACAATCCTGTGGTGAAGCGTCTCCAGCAGTTGATTGCAAGCGGCGAACTGGGCAAGATACTTTCCATACAGGCCACCAACATCACATTGTCGCCAGTGTGGGCCTTCCCATGGCAGGGTGTGCCAGAGGCCAGCTATGGCAAGCGTGTGCCTCTTTGCAAGGGAGACAAGCGCTTCCGCGGCGGCGCATTGTGCGACCATCCCCACATATTCGACCTGATTCGCTGGCTTACTGGCTCGGAGTTCGACTATGTGTACTCACAAGTCGCCCCCAACCTGCGCCCCGATCTGGAGGTGGAGGACATGATTCTTGCCACTGGCAAGATGAAGAATGGCGTGTCCTTCTTGTTCGACCCGTCCTGGTCCCGCATGGAGGAGCGCCTGAAGGTGCCAGCTCCAGGATGGGAGGTGTTCCCGAAGCGCATGGAGGTGAATGTTACCATAACAGGCGAAAAGGGCACGATCATGTGCGATTGTTTCGGACCCAATGTTTACCATAACGGTGCACCGAATGACAGATATACCGTGCAGTACACCTACTTTGACGAGTGGATTGGTCTGATAGACGAATTCGTGGACTGCATCAGAAACCACAAGCAGCCGAAGATCAATCTGGAATGGCACCGCCATACAATCGACTGCATGAACGCATGCTATGCCAGCGTGGCCAAAGGCGCTCCAGCAAAGGTGTGAGAGCATGGCGCATAAAGTGGCAATAGCACTGGGCGGCAACATCGGCGATGTGCCTGCCTCCTTCGACAAGGCAATCGCCTTGCTGGAGGATGGCGGGCTGACTGGCATTGTGCGGGGCCGCACTTTGGTCAGCGAACCTGTGGACTGCGTGCCAGGCACGCCTGGCTTCCATAATTCCGCAATTGTCGGATTCTGGGAAGGCACACCAGAACAACTGCTGGATCTGACCCAGAGCATAGAACGCCAGATGGGACGCCCTGCGCAGCACAGCAGCCGTGAAAGCCGGACCATTGATCTGGATATACTGCTCTTTGATGACCTGCAAATCAGTACGCCACGCCTGACAATCCCGCACCCTCGCATGAAACAGAGGCCGTTTGTCATGGTGCCACTGGAAGACGCCCTTGACAAACTTCAACGCAGAGACGCTAAATCTTAACGCAGAGGCGCGGAGTTTTTTAACGCAGAGGCGCGGAGGCGCAGAGACGCAAAGTTTTTTAACGCAGAGGCGCAGAGGCGCAAAGGCGCAGAGATTTTTATTTTATTTGCTATCTGGTATTACATAACTTTAAATATTTATAGCGCCTCTGCGCCTCTGCGCCTTTGCGTTAAGAATTAGCG
>JAFZZD010000122.1 GCA_017615955.1 Victivallales bacterium | reverse complement strand
CAATCGTAGCCCAATGCAAGCGCCCGCAAGGGCGCGCAGCATTGGGAGATGCGCCCCAAAAGACTCTGCGCACATAGTGCACAACAGAACGTTGCATTTACCAGCCATCCAACAGAGAGCGGATGAGAAAACAATTCAGGGGAGAGGGTTCTGGTGGCACGAATGTCTATTTGAATAGGAAGTAGCCTTGTTCGGCTTCCAACGGGCGGGAGTCGATTGCGGGGTTATCGCAGTGATGCCACATACCCTTTTGCCAGAAGAAGAGATTGTCCGCATCCTCTGGTTTTAGCACGCAGTTCAGGCGGGCATCGGGGGAGCCAATGCATTGCCAGCCACTGCCGATTATGGAAGGACAGTAATCATAGGTGTTTGGGACTGACTCGTAGTAGAATGTCTTCGTGGACGAATTGGCGGAGTAAAGCCAGAAGACACCCGCCATCGGTACCTTCTCAAATGCAACTTTGCAGTAGGTGTTCTGATTGAGGATAAAGACCTTCTGATTGGCGAAATCAGGCGAGGCTGACATCTCTGCGGTTTTTGCAAGCAGATTCCAGCCATCTGTAAGCGCCAGGTTTTGGGCGGAAAGCAGCTTTGCCTTGAGAACAATGCTTTCATCTGGCATGGTAAAGGAAATGGACGCCTCTTGAGGGGTGGCAAGACTCACTGCGTTGCTAAGAGCATACCATTCGCCAAAAAGATAATTGCCTTCTGGCAATTGCACTTCCAGAGTGGCAGGAGTGCCTTTGGCGAGGCTGACAGGCGTTCCGCTTGGCAGCCATTCTCCATTGTTCATGCGCCATTTTGCGAGGTGTCCAGAGGAATAGACGGTCAGCGATGGCGTGGGGGTGCGCCACTGCAAGGGCGTGTCGGCAATTTGGGCAGTGATGGTGTCGCCATCCATTATCCCCTTGAAACTATCCAAGGCTAGGATATATTCTGGCTCTGCATAGAGCTTGGGAGCCTGAAGAGTGTAGGTGACGCTGTTAGGGATGGTTTCACCAATGTCATAGTCAAACAGGAGACTGGAGCCGTCTTTGGCAAGTTGCCCCCCTCCTGCATCCGTTACGCTCCAACCAGATGGAATTTTATCGCTGAAGGAGAGCATGGTGGCTCCTGCAAAGGGTGACAAATCCAAGGTGACGGTCAGCAAACTGCCCAGTTCAAAGCTGGTTGCGGAAAGCTGTCGCGCCATGGTGAATATCTCTTCTTCGCCAGTTCCCCGCGTATTCTCCATCAGCGGATAGGGGATGAACTCCGAGCCGTCCCAGACATATTCTCCCGTGTGGAGGATGATTTTCATCAGTTTTGCTCGATAATCGCATATCTCCTTCATTGTGAGGAGCAAATCCCGATTGGCGTCTGCGCCATGTGCTGGAGTATATGTGAGGATAGAGTCTTCCACATTCATCTCAGCATAGGAACCATAAATGTATCCTACTGCCTGCGGGGCATGGAGAGTGATGCTGTCAGTTAGTTCTTCGCCATTTTTAGGGGTAATATAGT
>JAFZZD010000121.1 GCA_017615955.1 Victivallales bacterium | reverse complement strand
ATAGCCAGCGGCTCCGATAGCCAGCGGCTCCGATAGCCAGCGGCTCCGATAGCCAGCGGCTCCGATAGCCAGCGGCTCCGATAGCCAGCGGCTCCGATAGCCAGCGGCTACGACAGTTTTTTAATTGCCGCTGTCGAGGCCAGCGTGGTTGACTTTCTGTGGGGCTTCTGTGGGGCTGGCTGCTGTGTCGTTGATGTCGAATGAGGAGATTACAGCCAGTGAATATGGCGGGAGTGTGAGGCTGGAGCCGTTGAATGCCACTGGTTCGCTGCGCCTCTTGTCATCTGTCATAAGGCAGTATTTCAGTTGAGGTGCATTCTTGATTTCCAGTTGCATGGAACATTCCTCGGCATTGTGGTTGGAAACTAGGATTGCCGCGTTGCTGCCGTCGCCAGCCGCCAGTATCTTGACTTTGGGTTCGGTGATTTCCGCCTGGCACTGCCTGCCCAGTTTGTACAGGGCGTTGTATGCCTTGAATGTGTCGTAGGTGGCTGTTGTCTTGAAACTGGGGAATTCATATAGACCGCAGTATGCGCGGGTTGGCAGTGCGTCGTAATACATCGCCTTGTCAGTGTCCGAGTTTTGCAAAATGGCGAATGCCGCTGCCACAAAGCTTGCGCCGTAGTTGTTCTTCATCCTTACCCAGCGCACTTCTGGCTTTGGATTCTCGTCCAGGTAGTTCCACTCGTTGAAGATGCTCTCTGTGTTGTTGAAGCCCTTTTCGCGGAGTGTCTTTGCCACGTAGTCGCTGTGGATGCGTATTTCGTCAGGATTGCAAGTGTAGAGGTGCCAGGAGTAGAAGTCCAGAGGCGCGGCGGTCTCTGGTGCCTTGATGTAGTCCAGGAAGTCATTGAACCAGGTGACGAATGACTTGTGGAAGTCTGGCATATTTGGGCGATTCACGGCATAGAAACCGCAGGAGGCATAGCCGCCCACCTTGATTTCTGGATATTCCGCCTTCAGGCGGTTTGCGGCGATGCGGTACAGCTCGAAGAACTGCTCCTTGGTGCCCTGCCACATGGGGGGATTTTCTGGTTCGTTCCATATCTCCCAGTAGCGCATCTTGTAGTTGAAGCCATTAGCCCAGCCCTTTGTGTAGTGGCGCACAATGCCGGCGCAGATTTCCGCCCATTTCGCAAAGTCCTTGGGCGGATAGATGTTGTATGCCTTGATGCGGAAGTTGTTCTCGATGGTGCATCCCAGGCGGTAGAACACCTCGGTCCCCGCTGCGTAGATGGAGCTGATGTATGCGTCCGTGAACGCGAAGTCGTAGGACGCAGGATTGCTTGGGTCCGCATCGAAGTTGGGATACACGTTGTTTATATCGACGAAATGCGCACCGCCGAATGCGCCAGCCGTGTCATGCAGGCGGCAGAATGGAATGCCTGCCTCCGCAAAGCCTGGCACTTGCCTGTTCAATGCCATTGGGCTGTTGTTCACTCCGTGCAGGGGCTTCATCTCGCCAAGAACCTTGCTGAAATCAATTTTTGCTGTGGTGTTCATAGTTTTCAATTTGTTTTGAAGATGTATTTTTGTTATTTAAAAAATGTGTTAAATTTACACAACAAATACAATATCTTCTATAACAGGATAGCAATAATCTAGCATAAAATGGCAAACGAGCAAAGCAAGTCCATTCTAGTTTCTGATGTAAGTCATCTGGTGTTGCGCCAGTTCTGCAACGCCACGAAGGTGCCTCTGGTGTTGCAGTCCCGTATTGCGCCAGCACCCAATGACCTTTGGCACGTGCACACGGATTTTTGCGAGCTGGTGATAGTTGTGAATGGAAATTCAGTCAATGAATTTACCGAGGGCAGAATACTGAAGATGCAGCCAGGGGACGTGATGCTTATGATGCCTGGCTCCATTCACCATTACACGAAGATGCGGCAATTCCAGTACTACAATATCCTGTTTGCGCCTGAATTGCTGGACATCATACCTGGCTTTCTTTCGCAAATGCCGAATTACGAGCTTTTCAGGCAGGTGCCAGAGAATCTGCCGCGCATGCTCCATTTGGAGGAGAGGGACTTCTCCAAGGCGGCTGCTCTGCTGGAAGACATGATGCAGGAGCAGCTTAACCGGTCCGCCGGCCATGAGGAGGCGCTTTTCGCCGATTTCTATCGTCTGCTGGTGAATATTCTGCGTTATGGAAAGACTTCAGGCAATGCCACCCGCAATGGCACGATTGCGTTCCAGCTGGGGCAGATCATCTTCTACATGGAGGCGCATTCCAACCAGGACTTGAGCGTAGCCAGCCTTAGCCGCCAGGCGCACATGTCGGAGAGCAGCTTCAGGCATCGCTTCAAGGAACTTACGGGGCTTTCTCCATTGGACTACCTGATACGGCTGCGCCTTCAGAAGGCGGTGATGATGCTGCTGCACAGCGATTACCAGATCACCCAGATCGCATTGGAGAGCGGTTTCTCCGACAGCAATTACTTCGCACGGAAATTCCGCGACATATTCAAATGCAGCCCCAGGAACTTCAGGATAAATGCCCTGCAGGGCAAACTCGACGTAAATGACGAACTTAAAAAACTGAACCTGCCCCAAACCTGAAATCCAGAGACGCGGAGAGATATTAACGCAGAGGCGCAGAGTTTTTTTAACGCAGAGGCGCAGAGGCGCAGAGACGCAGAGGTTTTATAAAAAGAGGTAATTTCAAAACTATCGTGCCAAGGCGCAAACTATCGGAGCCGCTGGCTTTAGCCAGCGGAAAAGGCATGCATTTCCAATAGTTTTGTAATAACCCCAAAAAACTAGTATTAGAAGGGGAGGCCGGCGATTTCCCGTGCTGTGTAGAACAAGGATTTTTCCTGGAGTGTGCGGAGTTTGCCAGTGAATTTGATGGGTGGGGCGGTTTCCAGTGAAACGCAGCCATCAAAGGCAATGTCCTGCAATGCCTGCTTGAAATCCTCCCAGTCTATTATTCCAGTGTAGGGCACCCAGTGCTTGTCATTGGTGCCGTCATTGTCATGGATGTGCAAGACGCGGAGCATGTCTTTCCCAATCATGCGCACTGCCTCTGCGGGATTTACCTTTTGTGTGGTGCAGTGTCCTGTGTCAAGGCATATTTTGAGCCAGGGGCTGTTGATTTTCCTTGCCAGATCAAGGCAGACTTTCGGTGGCGCCATGGGAAAGTCGAACATGGGCATGTTCTCCAGGCAGACGACTACGCCGTTTTTGCGGCCTTCCTCCGCCAGCCGTCCCATGAAATCCAGATTTGCATCTATGAGCGGCTGCAGTTCCTGTTTGCCTACGCCCCAGGGCATGATGGGATGAATGACGTAATTGACGCTGCCCAGCAATGCCGTCCCCCGTATGGACATTGCCATTTTCTCGAAGCGTTCGGCGCGTTCCTCTGGCGTGCTGTCCCTTGGTGGAAAACGCCATGGACCATGGGTCTGGTATATTTCCAGCCCCGCGGCCTCAATCCGCTTGCGGTCAATGGCAAGGCTGGCGTCAAAGTCGTTCTCCGTGCCATTGAACAAAGGCGTGTCTGTGTTTACGAAACGCTGGTAGTCTATGCAGTCATAGCCAATGGACTTGATGGTTTCGTAGGCTTTTTCCTGCCCATAACGCCTGATGTAGGGACCGTCTATTGTGCCAATTTTGATCATTGCTGTGGTTTATTTATGTGGGCGCCGAGGCGGCGCCCACTCAGGT
>JAFZZD010000120.1 GCA_017615955.1 Victivallales bacterium | reverse complement strand
CGGTCCTTGAGGACCTTGCATAACATACGGAAATCTGTACTAATCTGCGCCAATCTGTGGATAAATAAATAACTCCGCGTCTCTGCGCCTCTGCGTTAAAAACTCCGCGTCTCTGCGCCTCTGCGTTAAAATATCTGCGTTAAAATCTCTGCGTTAAAATCTCTGCGTTAAAATCTCTGCGTTGAATTTGTATAGAAATGACCCTGGATGATGTCATATTCCTGGATGGTGGGCTTGCGCCATACAGGCAGGACCTTCAACATCGCTGGCAGAAAGTACAGTCTCTCTACAGCGAATTGAAGGGGAACAAGTCCCGTCTCTGTGAGGCGATGGACTGGCATCTTCGCTATGGATTGCATTTTACTGGCAAAAATTGGTCATTTTGTGAATGGCTGCCAAATGCCACGCAAGTCTGGCTGGTGGGCGACTTCTCCAACTGGCAAATCAAAGACGAATACAAGCTCACTCCAGGCGAAAACGGCGAATGGCATGGAACATTTGACACAATCAGGACTGGCCAGCAATACCGAATGTTTGTGCGCTGGAATGGCGGCGAAGGCTACAGGCTGCCCTCCGCAGTAAGGCATCTGGCAAGAAGCACCGCCGACCTGTCCAGGAACGATGTGAAATTCAACGCAATTGCGGAACCAGCACTATCCTACCACTGGCGCCATTCACGCCCGGCATTTCCAAAACATCCGCTGATCTACGAGGCGCACGTGGGCATGGCGCAGGAGAATGGCGGCATCGGTACATTCGAGGCATTCCGCATCAATGTTCTGCCACGCATAGCCAAGGCGGGCTACAATGTGCTCCAATTAATGGCATTGGCCCAGCATCCCTACTACGCCTCCTTCGGCTATCACGTAAGCAACTTCTTCGCGGTCCAGGACTGCTTCGGCATACCAGAGGAATTCTGTCGCCTGGTGGACGAGGCGCACGGCCTTGGCATCTGCGTGACAATGGACCTAGTCCACTCCCACGCCGCCAGCAACACAGAGGAAGGCATTGCGCAACTTGACGGTACGGAATGGCAGTTCTTCCACAATGGCCCCAAGGGCACCCATCCAGGCTGGGGCAGCAAATGCTTCGACTATGACAAGCGCCAGACCTTGCGCTTCCTGTTGTCCAATTGCCGTTTCTGGCTGGAGGAATACCACCTGGAGGGTTTCCGCTTTGACGGCATCACCAGCATGCTGTACTGGCATCACGGCCTGGGCAAGATGTCCTGGACATACGCGGAGGACTTTTTCGGCAAGGATTTGGACGAGGCGGCGCTGGCATACCTCACGCTGGCGAACATGGTGGCGCATGAGGCGCTGCCAGGTGTCTTCACTGTGGCGGAGGATGTAAGCGGCATGCCTGGCCTGTGCCTGCCCCCGCAGGTGGGAGGTGCTGGATTTGACTGCCGCCTGGCTATGGGCATCACTGACCTGTGGTTCAAGCTGGCCGACCTTGCGGACGAGGACTGGCAGCTGGGCCAGCTCTGGTACGAACTCAACAGCAAGAGACCAGAGGAGCATACCATCAGCTACGTGGAATCCCACGACCAGGCGCTGGTTGGAGGCAAGACCTTCGCATTCGCGCTGGCTGACAGATGCATGTATGACGCAATGGCTGTCAACGACCAGTCATTGCAGATTGACAGGATGCTGGCACTCCACAAGATGGCAAGGCTGCTGACCTTCGCCACATCGGACACTGGCTATCTCAACTTCATGGGGAACGAGTTCGGCCATCCCGAATGGATTGACTTCCCCAGCCAGCGCAACAACTGGTCATTCGACCATGCAAGACGGCAGTGGTCCCTGGTGGACGACCACAACTTGAAATACCATTTTCTGGCGGACTTCGACCAGGCCATGCTCCAGCTCACCAACGATGGTCTTTTCTCGCAAAAGCCCCAGAAGCTGCTGGTGGATGAGACAAGACATCTCATTGCATTTGAGCGTTCTGGCTTCATCTTCCTGTTCAACTTCAGCGCCAATGTCTCATACACGGATTTGAAGTTGTCCGTATTCCCAGGCAGCTACCAGCCAGTGCTGGACACAGACGCAAAACAGTACGGCGGCTTCGCCCGCATACTCCACAACCAGACTTTCTTCACAATACCCACCATAACCAACAACACCCGGCAACACTGCATCAGCGTGTATCTCCCCGCACGCACCGCCCTAGTTCTAAAGCAAAGACGCTAAACTCATTCAACACAGAGACGCTAGCTTTTAACGCAGAGACGCAGAGACGCAGAGGATTTTAACCAAGCATAAGTCCCATAAGTCCCATAAGTCCCATGAGTCCCCATAAAAACAACAATGGACACCAAACTTCTTGAAGCATACGACGCCCTGCCCTTTCCAGACAGGAAGGACATCAACCTATATGGAATGCTGAGGCATACGCCTGTGCGTGACTTCTCCCGTGCATGCCCATGCCAGTTCGCCAAGGGCATTTCGCTCCGCAATTGCGAGGCCATTCCAGAAACTGCTCTTGCCTCGCTGAAGAATGCGCTGCAGCAGACATCAATTCCGCTCAATGACACAGGCGTTCCATTCACGGCGCACATTGACAGCAGCTATGAGAGGGAGGAATACAGCCTACAAATCAGCAAAGACGCCGTACATCTGACTGCCTCTGGCGCGGACGGTCTGCGCTACGCCACATACGACTTTGAGGACGCGCTGCTGGGTGCTGGCGGCGAGGATGTCATCGAACTTGACATACACAGGAAGCCGCAAATAAAACACCGCATAACACGCTCATTCCTCTCGCCAAACTGCCGTCCGCCGCTGATGCTGGACGAACTGGAGGATGACTTCGACTACTATCCAGACGAATACCTGGACGCCATCGCACACGAAAGGCTCAATGGCATCTGGATCACCATTTACCTGAATGACCTGCCCTCCAGCTTCTTCCCAGAACGAGGCGAATTGGCGGCGAAAAAGCTGGGCAAACTCCGCACCGTGGTTGAAAAATGCGCCCGCTATGGCATCAAGTGCTACCTGTACATGTCGGAACCCCGCAGCTTCAATGGCGGCTGGAAAAACATGAGCAAGGAGGATTTGGCGAAATACCCCGAAATGGGCGGGCACGTCATGCCTAATGGCACATCTTTCTTCTGCACTTCATCGGAAATCGGACAGGCATATCTTAAGGAGGCCATTGGATACATTGCGGACAATGTGCCAGGCCTGGGCGGCATCATAAACATTATGTGCTGCGAAACCACATGGCCCTGCGCCACCTGGAAGATGTATCCCCATGTGATGGACTGCAACTGCCCCAGGTGCTCCCAGCGCACTGCACCAGAGCTGTTCACAGCTATGGCGCGGCTCATGAAGGACGCACTTTGCAGTCGCCAGCCAGATGCAGTCTTTATCGCCTGGTTCTATTATGCCAGCTATATCCCTGGCGACCCCGAACATGAGATCATAAACCAAGTCGCAGCCGCCTGGCCAGAGGACATCATAATGATGCGAAACGCCGAAACAGGCGGCCTCGTCAGGCAGGCAGGAAGGGAACTATATGTGCAGGACTACTCACTTTCCTACGGACACGCCTCGGACGCATGGAAGACAATGGCCTCGCATCTGAAGCACCCTGCAGCGAAAATTCAAACATGCACATCCCATGAGGACGCCACAGTACCATACCTGCCAGTGCCAGGCAAGCTGTACGGCACATACAAGGATTTGCTGGAATATCATTGCGACACTGTCATGCAATGCTGGTATTTCGGCAACTACCCCTGCCTCATGAACTCGGCGGCAGGACGGCTCTCTTTCCAGCCCCTGCCTGAAAATGAAATGGCATTTCTCGAGGAACTGGCGCGTCCAATCTGGGGCGCAGACGCCAAGGAGGCCGCACATTGCTGGCAGCTGTTCTCCGATGCATACGGCAACTTCCCCGAGGAGATTGCGTTCAAGTGGTTCGGTCCGCTGCACAGCTCCATCGTATTCCCCTGGTACCTCATGCCGCGGGATTTGCCCATGGCTCCCTCCTACACCCAGTATTTCCCCAAGAACAGCGGCGACCGCATATACGAGTGCATCTGCTACTCCCACACGCCAGACACCGCACTTGCGCTCATGGAGAAAATGGAGGCTGGCTGGCAGGAGGCACTGGACAAATTGCGCACCATCGCGCATACAAAAGAACAGCTCTCGCAGCTGGAAGTGGCGGAGGCAGTGGGCCATCAGATCAAATCCACCTGCAATATGCTTCGCTTCTATGCACTACGCGAGGACATGATCTACACCAGAAATGACAGGCTGCCAGAAATACGTCAGCTGGTGAAAGACGAAATCGCCAATACCCTGGCAATGAACAAGCTGTGCCTCGCAAACGAGCTTCTGGGCTACCATGCCGAGGTGGAGAGCTACATGTTCTACCCACAAAAGTTGGAAATGAGGGCAAAGCTGCTGGAAAATCTGCTTGAGACCGAATGTCAAACACTGGATTTGGAAGGCAAGGAACTATGCCTGTATAGGGGCGATGTGGATTCGGAAACCGATGTGCATCTTGACAAGCCATTCACGCTTGGCGGCGCAAATGTTGTTTTCACAAGAAATGCCTCTGGCAACATAGACCTGGACATCACAGGCAAAATAGCAAATGCCGCATTTTATCTTGAGCCAGGCAGGCTGTGCCGCATCATCTGCAGCACATACACTCCCAATGGCAGAATCATCAAGGAATGCGGCCTGACATTGCAGCCCATAAGCGACGAACACCTGCGCTACACCATTGACATGGATGCCTTCGCGCCATATCGCCACAGCGAAAGGCAGCCTATGCGCATAAACATCGTCTGCAACGATGTCGCCCTAAGCCCGCTGCACCCACAGCCAAGACGCCTCCGCATGGAAACAGCCAACAGCGCCGACCTGGTCTGGCTGAAGCTGTAGTAGCGGCAGCTTAATACAGAAAGCCAAAGCACCAAAGGGGAATGCGATTGCCGTGGCCGACTTCCGTGTTATCCACGGCAAGAAAACTGTTGTCAATGTCCTTGATTTGCTCAAAGGATTTCTTTCGTCCGCCGACCTCATACAGAAAGGTGTCATCAACCATAAAGTCTCCCTTTGAAGGATAGACGATGCGATGCCCGACGTGAAGTTGATTCAGGAAGAAGCATTCACGCAGCGTGCCTATTGAGGCATTCGACACCAGCGCCTGCATCTGATTGGGGTTTTCACAGTAGATTTTCGCGGGACGTGAAAGGTTCTTAAGTGTTGCGCCCGAAGCCTCCAGCAAGTTCAAAAGTCCAGCCCTTTCCAATGCATAAAGCATTTTCATCCCCTGCTTGTAGTCCGCCTCCAGTTCCTGGCAGAGCTTTGTGAAATTCGGAGTCTGTGGGGGATTCTCCGCAAGAATCATAAGCATTGTCCGTGCCTTGCGTATAGTGGAAAGCTGAACCTCATCGTATGCGGGATAATCCACTTCCAGTACCTGGGAGACAATCTCGCGAATAAGTTCCCAATACCCATCCTCATTGCCTTTGAAGAATGGATAGTACCCCCGCGAAAGATATTGGTCAAAGGCACTTTGCACATTGCATTTGGAAGCCAGCTCCCTGCTCAATTCCACATGATTGGAATGCAATTCCTCCAATGAAACCGCAGGAAATGACAAATGTCTGTCATAATCCAAATATTCCCTGAATGAAAGACCAGGCAATGTATATACTCTCTGGCGACGAGACAAGTCCCCTTTCTTCCGGCTAATTTTCAATAGCGACGAACCAGTGTAAACAATGGACAGACCTGGATAGTCATCATAAATGTTCTTCAGCATAGTCTGCCATTCCTCCTGGTAATGGACCTCGTCCAAAAACAAATGGGTTCCGCCATTTGCAATATGGTAATCCACCAAGTCCAGCAGAGAATGCTTGGCAAACCACAAATTGTCCAAGGAGGCATACAT
>JAFZZD010000119.1 GCA_017615955.1 Victivallales bacterium | reverse complement strand
GGGCGAAAACGCCCGCGCACAGAACTGTCCACTGTCCACTGTCCACTTTATAGCAAAGTATAGACGTTGTTTACCCGAACGCAACTCTTCGCGCCCTTGGTAAGCAATTTTGGCGTACCGCCAGCGGCCTCAATTTCCATGAAGCGGGTCGGGTCACAGTATGCGCTGAAGCGGATGGGCTTTGCGTCGCTGTATGGCTGGGCTGGATCCTTGTCAGCCAAATCGATATAGTCGCAACCATCTGACGGTGCCTCCGCAGTGCGTTTCACGGAGAAACCCCGTTTTTTGTCAATGAATTCCAGCCATTCCACATTTGGTGCCATGCCCAGTTGGAAGCGGAAATCCGTCACCATGTCCACATCACAGACATTGCCGTTCACATGGCGGTGGCAGGTGCTGTCCCACTGGTAGAGGTCCCAAATGCTGTCCTCTGCGGGGCGATGTATCTTCAGGACGCAGTCCTCGCCGCAGTCAAACTGGCAAAGGGACCATGGGGCCACGACTGCCTGCTGACGGGTGTAATCCTTGGAACCAATGTACTCCAAGCCTTCCACTATGCTGACAGACATCTCCTTGCCACTGCGCTTGACTGTGATGTCACGAGACAAAATAAATGGAAGCCCTGTGCCAGAGGCATTGATCAAGTCCACCTCGGCCTGGAAAACGGCATGGTTGCTCTCCTGGAGTACGGGCAGCCAGCGAGCCCCTGTCAATGACGGAGGCACGCGCCATTCGCCAGTGGAATACTCATAGCCCAGGGACGAGCCTTCTGGCGCGGGCCACAGCCCGTCCCCGCCTGGATTCACATATCCTTCCCTGGTGCTGAAGCCAGTGATCGCGTCAATATTGACACGGTTCAGCACCTGCCCGTCCATGAATGCGAATATGCGTCCTTCGATATCCAGTGCAATAAGAACGCCGTCCCTCTCGGTGCCGACGATTGCCAGGCGACGTCCTGCCTCGCGTATTGCGGTTATGAGTTCGTTGCTTTTCATTTTGCTTATCTTCCTGCCTTGATTTCTTCCCACAGTTTATTGAATGCTGCCTCGCCTTCCTTCTGGTCCACCGTGAAGCGAGAGCGCTCGAAAATACGGCGTTCGATGAAGATGCCTGGGTTCTTCCTTATGCTTTCTGGCAGCATTGAGTATGCGTCCTTGTTGGGGCTGAGGTAGTATGTGTATTCGATGTTCTGTGCGGCATTTGTTGGGTCGTGGATGAAGTTGATGAATGCGTAAGCCAGTTCAGGGTTCGGTGCGGTTGCGGGAATGACCATGACATCGCAGCTCATCAGAGCTCCTTCTTCGGGAATAACGAACGCCAAGTTTGGATTCTCCTCGATGATCTGCATCAAGTCGCCTGAATACCCCATCACCAGGTGGAACTCGTTGGAGGCAAGGCCATTCTTGTACTGCTCATTCTCGAACTTGGAGACATTTGCCGCCCAGCCCTTGATGATTTCCTTCGCCTTCTGCAAATCCTCAGCCTTTGTGCTGTTGGGGTCCAGACCAGCGGTCAGCAATGCGGCGCCGATGACTTCCCTCTTGTCATCCAGCAAAGTCGCCCTGCGCTGCAAGTCCTTGCGGTCGAACATGGTCCAGCTTGGCTTGAAGTCCTTTACGGTATCCTTGTTGTATCCGATGCCAGTGTAGCTCATGGTGTATGGCACGCAGTATTTGCAGTCCTTGTCAGGCATCACGGCCAGCACTTCCTTGTCCAGGTGCTCCAGGCATATCAGCTTGCTGTGGTCCAATTCGGCGAGTTT
>JAFZZD010000118.1 GCA_017615955.1 Victivallales bacterium | reverse complement strand
CTCCCATGTCCTCCTCCTGCTCGATGAGGTCGCCGATTATGTCCATAAGCTCGGCTGGCAGGTCAGTCAGCTTGATGTCCTGGGAGTTTCCGTCCTCCTCAGAACTCCACTTGATGTAGTCCTGCTTGTCTGACAGCCAGCGTTCCAGATTGACTTCCACATTCTCGGCACCGATCAGCGCCGTGTTTTCCGCAAGGGTTGCGATTTCGATATTCTTTGCCTTCAACGCCTCGCCCGCCTTCTGCAATTCCTCGTACAATTCCGACAATTCATCGGACATTGCGGAGTTGGAGAAGTCCTGGTTCTGGCATTTGGAGAGGTCGGAGAACGCTGCTCTGAAAAGCTGCGCCCAGTCCTGCTCCTGTGTTGACAGGTCGCCCAGCAATTCCTCTTCTTTTTCCGTCCAGTCGTCAGTCTTCTTTGGGTCTATTGCCTCCGTGTCGGACAGTATCTTCCGCTGCTCTTCCTTGAACTGCCCCAGCTTGTCCTTCAGTTTCTTCAGCTGATCGAAAAGCTCCTTTTCGGCCTCAAGTTCCTTTGTCAGCTCCTTCTTGTTTTCCGCATTTCGCTGGCGCAGTGCCAATGCCCCCAGCAGTTTCTGGAGTTTGTCAATCAGTGCAGTCTGATGCAGAACTATGTTGTTGAGTTTTACCGAATCTGGTGCCTTGCGCATTGCTGCCACCTCGTTCTGCAACGCCGTCGCATCATTCTCCACAATGGACAATGCCTTTTGGAATTGCCGAGGCAACTTTGCCTTTACCGCCTCGTTTCCCGCCCTTTTTATGCGGGATGCAATTCTCTGCTGCTCGTTGAAAAGGCGCGGCACCTGGTGATTGGGAAATCTCTTCAGTTGCAGGGCTATCCTATCGCGGGAGGCTGTCTGCTCCTGAAGTGCGGCGAACAGCAGCTCATAGCATTTTGCCGCATCGCCCGTGGCTAGCTCCTCCTTCAGGCTCTCGACTAGATTCAAGTGGTGTATGGTGAAGGTGCTTGCGGAAACAGCCTCCTGCCCCTTGCTGTCCTTGACGCTTGCCCGCAGCTCGATGGAGCCGTTCTCAGGCAGCAGGGCAGGGGACAGCTTCAGCAGAAAAACCTCGTTCCGCTTCTGCGAGCCAGGCATGGGGTATTCGTATTTTTTGACGGGGAGGCTTTTCCCCTCTGTTTCCGCAAACAACAGAATACCCGCAATTCCATAGTCATCCCCTGCAAATAGCCGGATAGGCAAGGTTTCCCCATAGCCAGCCTCCACATTTGTCTTTGGATTGAGAAAGCGCACTTCGGGCGGCGCATCTTTATGGCATTTCAATTCACCCTGCCATGCATTGTCGAATTGAAGGCCGTCCTTGTCCTTAACCGCAAGCCTCAATGCCATGTCCTTGTCCATTACCATGTCCTTTCCCATTTGGATAATCTTTCCGTTGGCAAAGAGACAGGGGGCTATGCCTTTGCAGTTGAATCTGACTTTGGAGCCTTCTGGCACCGAATGCCTGAAGTTGTCGCCAGGCGAAAGCGTCTCTGCCTTGAGACCTGTGTATTCTGGCGGATTTATTGTGATTGACAGGCTGTCCAGTTGTGGCGGCTCCACCGCCTTGATGGTGTATGTCTCGCTGTGTTCTCTGCCTGACCTGATGCTGTATGCAATGTCCCCAGTCACCGCTTTGAATGTGAACGAGCCATTGTCCATGTGGTGCATCACTGGCGGCACTGTGCTTTCTATCAGTAATTTCAAATCCGACAGTTCACGCCCATTGTAGAATGCCCTTGCCTTGATTGCAAGTGGATTGCCTTTGGGCACACGGCAGTTGCCTGGCAGCACGTCAAAGGACGCGAAGTTCAGCGAGGCGGTTTTTGCCGTTGGATGCCTGAAGCGCTGGTAGGCATTTTGAGCATAGCGGAAGAATATGCCAGCATACAGAATGCTGACTATTGCGACACAGCATAGTGCCAGCATTGCGCGGCGGAACTGCGGTGCCTGCCGTATCCCTGGAATGTGCACTTCTTTGCAGCATTGGTCGGCGTTTTGGGTGAAATATGCGGCAAGATGAGGCGGCAGCGTGCCTTCATTCTGGAAACAGACCGCATTTACCAGCGCATTGTCCCTGATGCCATTGATTGCCTCCAATTCCAAGGCGTTTTCACGCTGGGAACGGCGCAGTTTCCTGGCATTCCACAGCAGATATGCCAGGGCGCAAATGTTTCCTGCCGCGATGGCGCAAAGCAGGAAAATGCGGGCGCTCTTGGAGAATGCCGCCATATTGTCCAGTACAAACAACAGCAGTGCAATGCCGAGGTTGCCCGCCACGAGTCTGATAGTGGCAGTGCACCAGTATGCCAGCGCCCTTTTGCGGCACAGTTTATTCAAGGCTTCGGATAAAGTCATTTTCCTGCTCCTTGCCCAGTTTGATTTCAGCACCTGGTTCTACCGCCTCCAGCGCCTTAATTCCGTAAAGACGCTTTGCCTTGTTGTTCTTCTGCTTTACGCGCAGTGGCAGGTCCCTGCTGTCCAGCTTCCATTCGTCACCTGCCTTGTGCCAGTTCCAGATTTCAAGATGCCAGATGAAGCCGTTTCCCACGTGCTTTTGGGAGTGGTAGAAATCGCCTCCGCGCCTTTTGTAAACCAGAGTGCGCGTTTCATCGAGACGCAGCAGAAAGCGCTCCTTGAAGAAATCATCCGCCAAGGCGAAGTTCTTTTGCAGCTCCTCTGGTATCTCGCCACTGCCTGTGAAGCCCGCCAGCACGGCATTCTCCGTCATGATGAAGATGTCGTATTTGCCAGGCATCAACTGGGGAAAACTGAAGGAATTGCCTTGTATGCGGGCGTTCTGCACAAAATGCCGTTCCCTGTCCACGGCGCATACTTGTTGCAGTGCGCCAGGCCCATCCAGTGTGCCCGAAATACCCTTTGCCTCCAGGACCTTTCTTTCGAATGTGATGCTGCTGACATATTCAATGTCCTCCAGCTTCTGGCCCACCTCGCCCTTGATCTGGCGATGGAGGAACAGCTTCGACGGCCCTTTTCCCTTGAAGCGCAGCGGCAATGATATTATGTGCCCACGCAGAACCTCGCCATTCACCAGAAGCAGCTCCGTTTCGAAGTTCAGCAGCGGATATTCACCTTCGAAGTAGATTTTGTCCGTCTTGCCCGATTCCTTGTACATCCAGGGACGCTCCATTGTGGCGGTCTCGACTTTCTGTGTTATGGACACAATGTCCTCCAACGGCACCTTCCTGTCCCTGGTGCGGGTGTCCTTGCTGGTGTTTATGTAGAGGGGACGGGAGCCCATGATGGACAACTGCCCCTCCACGCTTGTGCCATTGGAGAATGTTACCAGCGCATTCTGCGTCTCTGCTGCAAACAGCGGCAGCAACATCAGGAAAAAGATACATACGTATTTCAT
>JAFZZD010000117.1 GCA_017615955.1 Victivallales bacterium | reverse complement strand
GGGGAACGTGCCCATCTAAAGTTCACGGCCCCAGCGGGGCCGCACTGCCAGTTGCCTACCCTCTTGGGGAACAGGGCCTAACCCAAAAAAACGGTGGTTCCTTGCAGTTCTTGTACTCCTATCTTCTATAGTTCCACCAGCATAAACTTTGCCGTGGGACTTTCGGTGAGTTCATTGTTTGCAACGACGATGATGTTGTGAATTTGGGCTGAGAGGTTGTTTTGTGAGCCTCTGTCCTTTGGCTGCGTGGGGAATGCAGAACCGTCTGGCTGTTCCCATTTGCTGTAGAATCTGGTGGTGCCCAATGCCACCTCGTTAAGGTCCGCGGGGATTTTATCCATTACGGCCTTGACTTCATCGCGGTTTTTGAACACGGGCAGCTTGCACTCTATGAATGCTGCGAAGGGGCGTATCATGTAGGACGGCATAGAGGCCGTGCGGCAGATTGCGTAACTGCGTCCATTTGCCTGGAAACGGGCTACGCTTGCCTTCTCAAGGAAGGTCTTTCCGCGCCTGGCGAAGTCGTCTTTGCTTCTCCAGCATATTATCAAAATTGGGCTTGGCATGGATGCCGCGATCAAGTTCAGCTTGGACGAAGTCGCGCTGAGGCAATTTTTTTGCTCGTTGGGTCGGATGTCAATTGAGATAGTGGCATTGTCTGACATGCGCCTCCATATTCCGTTTTCGGAGCGTATTCCAATGGGGCATGGGAAACTGTTCGCCAGTTCCAGTTTTGTGTAAACTGCTTTAAGCGTTGTGAAGTCCGTGCATTCTGGGAGTGTGCCTCCCAAATCAGCGGCCAGCTGCATGGCGTCCTGCCAGCCAATGCTGGCATGGCAGGTACTCCAGCCCGCGTAAAATTCGTCCTTGACCTCTGCTGATTTGATTGGGATGCCCCTGAACCACTGCTTTTCCCAGAAGTCATTTTCAGTGGGGGCGATGACTGGACGCAGGCCACCGCCGCCTTTCATGAACACCTGGTCCGGAATATACGCGTGCCTTATGGTCATGCCTGTCTTTTCGTTGTAGTTGCCGCCTCTCAATACCATGGCATAGTTTGGTCTCATGGGCTTTTCTTTGTATGGAAGGGCCAGTTCCGAGATGTTGTCTGCCATGTTCCATATACCCAGCGCATTTGGTGTGCCTTGTCCAGGCGCCTTGTTGTTTTCGCCTTTGATTTTGGGACCCTCCTGCGGCGCTTTGCCAAGCCAGCCGCCCAGGGCGGCATATTCCCATTCCTCCTCTGTTGGGGGACGCATGGCGTAGCCTTCTGGCACAAAGGCAGCTTTGTGCAATAACTCGTTTGCCTCACGGCAGAAGTACAAGGCTTCATTCCAAGACAGATATTCGGCTGCCTGGAAAGGCTGGTTATGCCTGGAGGCATAATGCGCTAGTTCCGAGACTTGGGCACAGCTGATTTCCCTGGCGAATATCCAGTAGGGATATGATATGATGCGTGACATATTGAGAATGGGGGACTTGAACATGCCAGGCGCCAGGAACACTGCATTTGAGAGAATGGATAGATTATTCATGGTGAAGTCGCTGCCAAGCACAAGGCCTGGCGTGCCTGAAAACGCGGCTGATTTCTTTTGAAGATGCGCCTTGAAATCCTCTTTTGCCTTGATTGGCAGGTATTTGCGGGCGAGAGGCGAGGCCAGGAAGCCCCAGCCTTGCGCACAGGAGGCGAAGTCATCCGCCTTTTGCTGCAAGTTTTTCGTGGCGAGGGCAATGAGCCTGTTTTTCACTGCGGCGAGTTCGTTTTCCGCGCCATTTGCGTCCTTTGCGTCAAGCCGCGCTTTTGCATTGGCAAGCAGCTTGCTCAAGGGGGGCGCATTCAGGGAGGCCAGCTGCAAGTCCAATGGGGTGGCGTCCTCCTGCATCTGCTGCATTTCGTTGGAGATGCGCGTGAGGCGTATCTCGTAGGCATGCTGGCGTTTGAGCATAATTTGCCTGGCGTAGATGACAGAACCCAGCACCAGCAAAAGCATAACGCCAAATGCAAGAATGCGGCGGAATACGCGTCTGCGGAACTGGGGCTGGACGTAGAGCGCGTCCCTGAAGCGAAGGAGCGCATTATGCGCCGCCAGTTCCTTGGGCAGAACCTCTCTGCATTCCGCTGCGGTCTTGCATCGTTGTTCTGCGGAAGCGTTGCATAGGCGCAGTAGCGGATGGCATATCTGGAAAAGAAGTTCAGGCGGCAGGTCATCTGGCAGCATTGGAAAATCCGCGGGATTGCAGCCAGTCACGCAGTGATACAGCAGTTTGCCCAGGGCGTATGTGTCCATGGCAGGGGAGAGTGGCGCCTTCCCAGAGAAGTATTCTGGCGCTATGTAGCCTGGCGTCCCCGCGACTGACAGTGTCTGTTCCACATTGCGGACAAGTCCAGGGTCAGCCAGTTTGGGGAGTCCATTTACGAATATGACGTTCTCGGGTTTTATGTCCCTGTGCACAAGACCAGCGTTGTGCAGCACCTCCAGCCCGTCCAGCAGCTTGCGACATATAGCCAGTGAATCCGCTGCCGGCAGGCGGCCATTGCTGCGTTGGAGGCGCAGCGCAAGTGTGTCAGGTTGGTATTCGCCTGGGGTGGTTGAGGCGTTGTCCGCCGCTTCCATCACATAGAAGACAAGGCCGTTCTCCTGCCCGCAGAGGGATATTCTTATAAGTGCCTCGCAGGGCTGAACAAGCCTGATGTAGTTGCGAAGTCCCTTCAGCTTGTACTCGCCGCTGGAGACGGAGGTCAGCAGCTTCACCGCAACTGTGCGTCCAAGTGCGTCCTTCGCCAGATAGACGCAGCCGTATGCGCCATGCCCGCATTCCGCGATGATGGTGCATCCCGCTATGGTGTCGCCTGGCTTCAGCATAATGGACAAATAATGGAGGGCTACTTGCCTGGAGTATCGTTTGCAGTAGGCTGTGCTTTCCCTTCTTCTTCACCTTCACCCCAGATGTCCTCGCTTTTCTCAAGCCTGTAGATTATGTCCTTCAGGCGTTTCAGAGAGCGGGACTTTGCCTGGAAGACCTGGTCTTCGCTGATGTTCAGCGCGCGGGCAACATCCTTGACGGGCATTTCCTTCCTGACATAGAGGTCAAATGCCATATAGGTCACATTGTCGCAGTTCTGGCGTAAGACCTGCAGTGCCTTCTCATAGATGAACTTGCGCCATTTCTCCTCGAACTTGTCCTCTGTCTCCTCGGGGATCTGGGAGGCGTCTTCAATGGGCAGGGTGGGCTTTCGCTTGCGTATGATGTCAATGGCGGCGTTGCTGATGACCTTGCGGAGGAATGTGCGGAAGCGTCCTTTTGTCTCATCGTACTGGCCAGTCAGGTCCTTTTTGAATACGGCAAGGCACACAATCTGGCGCAGCTCCTCGGATTCCTGCTGTGTCAGGCTGAAGTCCTTGGCGCAAAGCTGTATCAGCGGAGTGTAGTATTCCACGAAGTCATTCCATGCCTGCTGGTCATTGCTGTGCACTTTCTGCAGCAGATCTTTTCTTGTGGTGAATGCCATTTTGCAAAAGTTAATTGTTTTTTTCCGCTGGCTGTCGCCAGCGGCACCCGACTGTTAGTGAATAGTGGTATTGGCGAGGGCGAGGCGTTTCATGAAGAAGAAGTTCACCAGGTTCAGCGCATAGAGTATCACCAGCATTAGAAGCACGCCAGTGGAGCCATAGCCCAGCTTCGTTGACACCAGCATGGAGAGCTGGTTGCCCACAAGACCCGCAACACCCCAGGCGGACAGCACGGCGCCGTGTATCTTGGAGATGTTCCCCATTCCGAATTTGTCCGAAATGATGGCGGGAATCACTGAGAAGCCAGCGCCATAGCAGGCGTTGATGATCAGCAGCGCGGCACCGATTGCCACTGG
>JAFZZD010000116.1 GCA_017615955.1 Victivallales bacterium | reverse complement strand
GGCTTTTGAAGAACTATTGGACACGCGGATGTTCGGCAAGAATCTCGTCGCCAAGGTTTCTGGAGCGAAGCTCTGGTGGCTTTGCGAAAACGGCCAGTTGGATGATTATCTCTCCAAAAACAATCTTGAAGCGGATTCAGGAAGTTGGTTCGCGGCGTTTCGTTTCCACAAAGGCGCATGGGTGGCCACCTATCACCGAAGCTGGACATATTTGCTGAAACGATTCAGAATTGAACTTGCAGGAGAAATCGAACCGAAGCCTGGAGTGCCGCCAAGCGCACGGCATCTGACAGCCATCGGACGTAGTTTCAAAGACAAGGGCGTGAAGGCCATCCTTCAGGAGCCTTTCTACAACTCAAAGGCCTCTCAGCGTGTGGCGCAGGCGTGCGGTGCAAAAGTCGTCATTCGCGCAAACTGCACCAATGGCGCTGACGGCATTGACAACTATATCTCCATGCTGGATAGCGTTTTGAGCGGTCTCCGCAGTGCTTTGGAGGAAAAGTAAAATGGACGAAGGTTGCAACATCATCGAATGCCGCAACCTTGCCCTCGCATACGGGCAGGACACCATCCTCGCCAATGTCAATCTGGACATAAAGGCGGGATGGCTTCTGCCCTTCGTTGGGGTAAACGGTGCGGGCAAATCGACACTTTTCAAGGCGCTTCTGGGGCTTCTTCCGCCTAGAAGCGGAGAAATCCGCCGACTGTGGGGCAAGTTCAGGCCAGGCTATGTTCCACAGCAACAACACATCGACCCAATCTTTCCTGTGACGGTGCGGAGCATCGTTGGAATGGGACTCTACACAGAATGCGGGCCGCTATGCATTTTGTCCAGAGAACAAAAGGCACGCCTTGACGCAGTGCTGGAGCATTTTGGTCTTGTTGAACACCAGCGCAAGACTTTCGCAGAACTGTCTGGAGGTCTGCGGCAGAAGACGCTCATCGCAAGGGCGGTCATAGGAAACTCTCCAGTCATCTTTCTGGACGAGCCTGTGGCGGGGCTTGACGCTGTTTCCGAGGCGGCTGTGCTAGACTTGCTCATCGACCTCTGCAAGAAAAAGGGCAAGACCATACTGCTCGCCCATCACCGTCTGGAGGACCTGTCACGTCTGTCACCAATGGTCTGCCTTGTTGAACATGGCATGGCTGATATTATTCCATCTGAAACGGCATACAGCAGATTGCGTGGAGGCGACCTATGATTACATCGTTTATTGAAGTATGCAGAGAGTTTCCCGTGGCCGTTCTCTGTGGTTGTTTGTTGGCGGTCACATGTGGCTCATTTGGAGTCTTCGTGCTGATGAGGCGTTTGGGCTTCATCAGCATTGCGCTGTCGGAATGTTCTGCCTGCGGCATTGCGGCGGCCTCGCTGTGCAGCTTTTCTCCTTTGGCTGGCGCAACGGTGATGACGTTGCTGGCCGTTTGTGCGCTTTCAACGGATTGGGAAAGGCTGCGCATCCCCCGCGACGCCATCCTTGGTTCGGTCTTTGTGTTTGCCTCGGCCTTGAGCGTGCTGCTTGTCTCCCATTCAGGCATGGGTCTGTTGGAAGTTAAGGCGCTTCTTTATGGCGACCTGCTACTGGCGTCACCGCATGATCTCCTTCAGATTGCACTTATACACATTCCGCTTCTGGCGGGGCTGTTGCTTTTCCTGCGCCCTTTGCTGTTCTCTTTTTTGGACAGCGCGGGCGCAAGTGTGGCAGGCATCTCCGTGCGATTGCTGGAATTGGCGTTCTTCGTGGCCTTGGGCATGATAATATCATCGGCTGCCAAAACTGCAGGCTCACTACTTGTGTTCTGCTATCTGGTAGTGCCTCCTGCCACAGGATTGCTTCTCTCGCGAAGGCTTTGGGCGGTCATGCTTCTGGCTTCCGTATGTGGCCTCGCGGCCACACTCATCGGACTGACTGCCTCTTATCACTGGGATTTGGCTGGAAACCAGTGCATAATCATTGCGGCATGCGTGCTTCTTGGATTGCTGCCGTGTCTAAAGGTTCTAGTACACTGTTTCAATTGAAAACCAACATAGCCGCGCATTTTTCAGCAGTTTCCTTGTGAGTTGCTTCTTACATAGGAAACTATGCGCGGCGCAACTCGCAAATAAAACTCACGAAAACTCAATCAGCACTGTTTGGTTTTAATTGAAACAGAGCACTAGGCGTTACGCTAAACTATATATGGTGGC
>JAFZZD010000012.1 GCA_017615955.1 Victivallales bacterium | reverse complement strand
GCGTTGCCGGCTTTCTTGTCCAGGGTGTCTTGCGCGCCTTGCACGCTGCCGTGGGTGGGCAGCCAGCCGATGTTGTTGCGCACCCATTGCCAGATGCGGTGGGGGTTGTGTCCAAGCTCGGCGGCGAGTTGTTTGATGGCGTCGGTGTGCGGGGCATCAACCGTGGGGGCAAGGTCGGCAGCGGTGTGGGTAAGCTCGCCTTTGAGTGCGTCTTTGCGCTGGCTTTTTTGTGCAGGCTGCGCGGGTTGTTGCGGCAGTTGCAGTTTCTTGGCAAGGGCTTCTTCGCTGGCAACGGGTTCGTTTGTGCTTTCTGCGCGCAGGCTTTGCCAGGGCAGGTTGTTCAGGTCGGTGAGGCTGGCGGTGTCTTCGTGCTCTGCTGCAAGGAAGCTGGCCAAGGCTTGCCTGTCTGCTGCGGTGGCATCAGGCGCTCCTGCGGCTTGCAGCAGGGCAAGGTGCTGCTCGTAGCGGCGCTCAAAGGCGCGCTCCATTTCAAGCTGGCTGCGGAGGATGGCGTCATCCACGCCTGCGGCCTCCCACTTCGCGCGCAGCTCGCGCCAGTGCGTGCGCAGCGCCTCGGCTTCGGATTGCAGTGCTCGAACGCTGGCGGAGTTGTCAAGGGCGGCGGTGCGGAAGTTGTCTTCATGGATGGCTGCCGCCTTGGGCGGCGCGTGCAGCTTCCGCTGCGCTGCCTGCACCAAGGGAGCAAGGCTGGTGTTGAGCAAGGCCGCTATGAGCAGTACGCACACACTCCGCAGAAACCGTGCGCCCATGCCCGCAAACGGCGGACGTTGCACGCCGCCGTGCGTGAGGATGGGATGAAATGAAGCGCAGGACATTGGTGCGGGACTTTACAAGATTGAGCGGGGGCGCCAAGTCTTGCAGTCTTCGGGAACCGCTTACAACAGATACTCACTAGTAGAGCATTCAGTCGCCGGTGACTTATGCGGATGGCAAAGCAATACCCATCAATTCATAGAATACTGTTTGAGAAAAGAGTGTGCCACCTGCTTGATAAGCAGGAGATAAGGTGATACTCAAGGCGCTTCGGATATTTCGGCACGAGAATCTTATCCAGATTTTTTCATGTGAGAACCTCTATGGTTATAAGGCTCAAAGTTGTAAAGGCGACACGCATGAGTAACAAATCTGGCTTCAGTCTCATTTATTTTTTAGAAATCCATCTGTATACCCATACTGCAATTACAACCGCTGCCTCAAGAACCCAAAAAAAACCTATGATATTGAGGTTTTTTTCTATCCTTTTTCTTTTTTCGCTATCGTCGGCGCGTAAGCCGTTTTTGTGTTCACTCGCTCTTTTTTTCATAAACCAACCTCAAAATAAAAAATTTTGCAACGCTTATAATCAGCCAGGTAAAGCCAAGCACAAACAGTACCGGAAGAGATATGTAGATATAATATCCATTAAGCGCAATCCCCATAAGTATTCCAAGAGTTGTCCCGATTAACCTTGCGGAGTTGAAGTCCATATTGTATACATCGCTCTCAAAAACTGCAACACATACACCAATAATAAGACCTATAGCGCCAACAATCATTGCAATAGACGGATACGAAATAATTGCCAACCACGCAAATAAGCCAACGAAGAATCCATACATCCACCCCCCATTCCCCTTCCCCTCAATAAGGTAGGCGCCCGCACCCGTTTCAGGGTCAACGATGATGTAGCCCTGTCCACTCCAACCGTGTGCGCTGATGGCCTTCTCGTGGAAGGTGACTTCTTTGCCCGCTTCAATGGCGTTTCTGATTTCTGCGCCTACAGTGCCGCTTAGAGAGAGCTTGGGCAAAGCCGTGGCTGCGTTGTCCTTGTTGATGGTGTAAATCTTCTGCCCTTGGTTCTGTGCGATGGCGATGGCCTTGACTGCACTGATGGCTTCGGCGCATTGGGGCAGGGATGGGTTCTTGATGTTTCCCTTGTCATCCAGATAGCTGCACTTGTTCCTGTCCACCCAGAATTGCTCCGGTATGGCATGTTCCATCGCGCTGCCGTATTGCCCGCGCATCTTG
>JAFZZD010000115.1 GCA_017615955.1 Victivallales bacterium | reverse complement strand
GGTCCGCGCGTCAGGACGCTGGACTTCCATTCGCCTCTTGCCGCATTCAGGTTGCCTTTAGTTGGCGTTTTCCATAATGAGCTTTGCCATTTCCCTGGCTGAATCGGTTTTGGCGAGGGCGGCCTTGAGCTTGTTTCCCATTTCGCGGAAAAGCTCTGGCTGGTCAATGGCTTTCTTTATATGCTCGGCAAGCAGTTCTGGTGTTGCGTCTTTCTGCGGGAAGTGTATTGCGCCGCCAAGTTCTTGCGCCAGTTGCGCGTTTACCGCCTGGTGGTTGTCCGCCGCAGTAGGCAGTGGTATGATTATTGCTGGTTTGCCGAAAAGCGCCAGCTCGCAAAGACTAGAGGCCCCGCCGCGGCAAATCACAAGATCGGCGGCCAGATAGCATTCCTCTATATGGTAATCTGCCTTGCGTACCGATGCCTGCAGCCCAGCATTTTGATATGCAGCTTGTATTTCAGTGTTTTCATCAGTGCCAGTAAGATGTATGAATTGGAGAGGCAGACCCTTCAGTTGGCTGCTGACTTCGCATAAAAGCTGGTTGATGCGCTGCGCACCCTGGCTTCCTCCGAAAACAAGTACGGTGAATATGCCTTCCGAAAGTCCCAGGTTCTTGAAAAAGCCTTCTGCAGGTTTGCTGCGTTGCGATGCCTTGAGCAAATCCTCTCTCAAAGGCATGCCCACAAGATGTGCTGGCGTGCCTTTCAACTGTCCTTCGTCAGCCAGTGGCAAGGACAGACCGATTGCTTTCGCGCGGCCTGCAAAAAGGCGGTTTGCTTTGCCCATGAATGCATTGCCCTCATGAAGAATCAGAGGTATGTTCGAGGGCAGTGCCTTGCATGTTGCCACTGAGGCATAGCTTCCCATTCCAAGTGCCACGTCCGGTTTGAGCTGGCTGATGATCTTCTTTGTCGCGTTTTTAACTTTAAGGTACTTGAAGGGCAGGGCGAGCCATCCTGCTATGTTGCCTGGCCTGCTTATATAGCCGACTTCCTGGGCGGGAATACCTGCATCCTTGGCCAGTTTGAGTTGCTCCTGGGCGTGTTTCCCCGCAATAAGCAGAGTCACTTTTCCGCCAAGTTCAATGAATGCCTGCGCTATTGAGACCGTGGGGTAGAAATGCCCGCCTGTACCGCCACAGGCTATGATTAAATGTTTTGACATGATGTTCAACCTTTCTAGATAAAAACAAAGGCGCCGAGTAGCAAAGAGCCATTTGCCATGCACGACTCTCCGCGTCTTTGCGCCTTAATTTACGGTCTTGATGCCTAATGCCTGATGCCAATGGTGGAATTCTCCCATGAGGCAGGTGCATTCCACGGCAGGTTTTCCGATTCGTTCTCGCCTACGCTTACGCATGAAGCCAGCAGAACCACAGCCACAAGAAGCAAAAGCATTTTATACAATGATTTCTTCATAGTGAGAGAAGAAGCAGGACCGAAAATGCAATGCTTGTCGCCAGGCCAAGCACAGAGATTAGCATTCCTAATGGAAACAAGAATTTCATTGTGCGACCTCCCCAGGTTTATTGCTCGTCCTTTGATTTGGCAGGCTCTTCCTTGCCAAGGCTGTCGCTGATGATGACAGTCGCATCTGTGAGCATGGCACCTTCCTTGCGCAGGCTCAATTCGACAAGACAGATGTCTTTTTCGACTTGCCTGATTTTTCCTGAAGCAAGATATTCGCCATTATTTGAAATAATGACCTCAAGATCCTGCACCACTTCTTTCTTGCCAAGGTCAACTATTACGTAGTTCCACTCTTTGTTGTCAATTAATACCTTGCCTTTTATGTTGGCATCCACCTGGCTTTTTTCTGTCAGGTCTGGCTTTTGCTTTATGCGAATGCCATGTTCGTCCAGCAAGCTGTTTGCTTCCTTCAGCTGTTTGCTGATTTCTTCCTTTTCTGCCTCCAATGCCTTGATTTTATTTTCAGCGGCCTGCACTTTTGCCTTTTCCTGCTGCAACTGCTTTTTCACTGTATTCAGTTCAAGCAGTTTTTTGTTGATTTCGCCCATGTCGGAAGCCAGGCCGAGCAATACCTTTTCGAAATCTTTTCCACTTATGCTGTTAAGATTCGTCTTGAACTTATATGCCGTGACGACTTTGCCCAGGTTCTTTATGGCGGTCTCGTATGCCTGTCTGCGTTTTTGCATAAGCGCGATGTTCTCCTTGATCTGTGCAAGGTCTTTTGCCTGTGAATCATAGACTGCGGTTTTCACTGTCTTTGCCTCTGCACCTTCTCCTTCTCCTTCCTCTCCAGCGGGGGCCAGCTTTGTCTCCTTTATGACTGGAGCCTTCTTTGAAGCGGCCACTGCCTTGTTTGCGCCGACGGCTGCGGCAACTTCCTGCACGGTCTTGGCCAATTCATTATCCTTCTTGCGGATCGCCTCTGCGTAGGATTTGGCGAGAAGCAGAAGATCCTTGTAACTTTCCACAGAGCTGAGGGTCTCGACTGTGATGTTGTCATTTGGAAGACCCAGTGTCTTTGTCATTTCCTGGATGGCTTCTGCCAGCTCGTCTCTTTGGGAGATGACGTCGCCAGCCAGCTTTGTTACGTTGCCGGTCTGCTTTTCAAAAGCGGCAGCATCTGTCTTGAAGTTCTTGTAAGACAGGCTGCCGTCCTCCTTAGTGCCGGTTCCGGGGACTGGTGCCGTGTATGATATGCCAGAAGCAAGACCGGAATTGGTTCCAGTATCAAGTTTCTTTGCTGTTTTCTCAACGGTTTCCGCCAGGTTTGCAGCTCGTTTTTGATAATTTTGGAAGCCCTTATAGATAAAAAAGCTAGCCACCGCAAGAGCAATTGCCAACACAGCCGCTATCGGTGCCAATATCTTGCCAAGTTTACCCATTAATGCCACTCCTTAAAAAGTTATTTTTGATTGTTTTTTGTGTCCCGTGAAAAGTGCAAATGCTTTTGAAAAGCATAAAGCTGACAAAAGGTAAAGTATATTTTGTTAATTACAAGCCAATCAATTGAATTTTTTCCATAAAAATGCGAATTCCTTGCCGCTTTTGCAGGGGATCCAAGAATTGATGCACTCAATCAATGTCCTTGCCCCCTCCGCTGCGCAGTTGTTTTTTCTGAGAATGCAGTCGTTTGGATTGAAGGCGCTTCAGGCGGCTTGCCTTTGTGGGCTTTGTGGCCCGTCTGGTTTTGGGAGGATTGGCCGCCTGCCTTAATATGTTCGCCAGGCGGGCATAAGCGGCTTCCTTGTTCTGAAGTTGCGAGCGGTGCTCCTGGGCGTCGATAAGCAAATTGCCTTCGCCGCTTATGTTGCCATGTATGCGGGCGCGGATGTCCTCGGGCGCCAAGTCCAGCGGATAGCGTAATTGCACGGCGCTGTCAGTGCGGTTCACGTACTGCCCGCCGGCTCCCGAAGCTCTGGTGCAGATGAACTCCACGTCGTCAGGTGCCAGGAAGAAATTCCCCTTTATGCACAGTTTTTCCATAAACTTTATATGCCAAAGTCCATGTATTGCCTGGTTCCAAGAAGCACGCTTTGCCAAAGCTGGCTGCATGGGTCAATCTTGCGTCTGGCAAGCGTGGCAAGCGGGATTGGGACGTATGTGAAATAGCCCTGCCAGTTGCCCACGACCGCATCGGTCATGCCAGCCATGGCGGCATGCACGGCATGCTGTGCAAGATGCGAGCAGAAAATGGAATCCATGGCATTGGCTTCAGTGCTGCGAATGTTGTAGCTGGGATCAAAGTATTTCACGTTTATTTCCTTTCCCCGCTCCTTGAAATAGCTGGTGATGGCATCCTTCAGCAAGGGGCCGATGTCCTTGTGCAGCTTGTTGCCGGACTTGTCATGGACGTCATTCCCGCTTTCGAACAGGTTCTGCCCCGCGCCTTCCGCCACTACCACCACGGCGTGGTGCTTTCTGTCCAGCCTGCGTTCCAATGCAGTCAGGAAACCATGTTCGCCTTCCAGATGGAAGTCCAATTCAGGAATCAGGCAGAAATTGACAACGGAGCTTGCCAGGCTTGCGTATGCGGCTATGAAGCCCGAATCCCTGCCCATGAGCTTTACCAGCCCCACGCCGTTCAAGCAGCCTTTTGCTTCGTTGTGAGCGCATTGGATGATGGGGGCTGCATTTTGCACGGCGGTCTCGAAGCCGAATGTCTTGTCCATGAAGTTCAGGTCGTTGTCAATGGTCTTCGGTATGCCGATGACGCTGATGGGCAGTTTCCTCTTTTCGATTTCCTGATAGATTGCGTGTGCGCCCTTCTGTGTGCCGTCGCCTCCGATGGTGAAAAGTATGTTTATGCTCAGACGGTCAAGTGTGCGCACCATTTCCTCCACTGACTGCTCGCCTCTGGAGGAACCCAGGATGGAGCCGCCCTTTGTGTGTATGTCGTCCACCACGTCAGGTGTGAGGATGAGAGGCTTGAGGCCATTCTTGGGATTTAAGCCGCTGTATCCGTATTGGATGCCGTAGATGTTGTCCACTCCATAGCTGTAGTACAGTGTGTTCACCAGCGATTTGATGACGTCGTTCAGGCCAGGGCAGAGGCCGCCGCATGTGGCGATTGCGACGCGCACCCACGCCGCGTCGAAATACAGCTGCTTCCGGGGACCTGCAGCAAGGAAGGCTGGTACTTTCTTGCCTTCCTTGATGAGGCGTTCGTTTTCAGAATTGTCCGCGCAATAGCTGATGGTCTCGCTGTCATCCACGAAAATCACATCTTTCAAATGTGATTCCAAGGTGGGAGTGCCTACTCGCTTGATGCTGAAGTCCAGCTTGGAGATCTCGTCGAGGGGCAAACTCATATTCTGCGGTAACATGATTTTCTCCTTAAATGTAATGGGGCTGTTGCAAAATCTAATTTTTGTGAGCGCCGAAG
>JAFZZD010000114.1 GCA_017615955.1 Victivallales bacterium | reverse complement strand
TGGACAATCGGGCGAAGGATGAGGCGCAGGATATGACCGCACATTTCGGGCTGGAACGCTTGTTCCGCCTTTCGGGACAGACCGAGGTGCTGCCTTGCTTCCCAGCGCCAAAGATAATGTGGCTAAAAAAGCACCTGCCTGAACGCTTCGCCAAAACGAAGAAATACCTTATGGTTGAGGACTATATCGGCTGGCGCCTGTCTGGTGTATTTGCCACTTGCCGTGGGCTGATGCCCTCCAGCATCTACTACGATATGCGCACAGGCAAATATGATGCAGAAATACTGGATTATCTTGGAATCACGGAGGATATGCTGCCACGTCTTGCCTCTCCTGGCGAAACAGTTGCTGAATTCAATGGAGTGCGCTTGGTGGCTGCGCCAATCGACCACGTATGCGGCAACTATGGCGCAGGAGGTTCAATCACCGAAACCACAGGATGTTCGCTGGCCGTGTGCGCCACCTCCAATGGATTGGTTTATGACGAGAAGATGCGCGTCTCCACATATTGTGGCGCTTCCGATGACAAATTCGCGCTATTGCCATGGGCTCCGACCGCTGGTATGTTGCTGCGGCATTTCAGAGATCATTTTTCTGGTGGGCTAACATACGATGAATTGGGCGAAATGGCTGCCACAGTGCCGCCAGGGGCTGAAGGGCTTATTATTCTCCCTCAGTGCGCAGGCGCGGTGTCGCCTGTCACGAATCCCAATGCCAGAGGGGCGGCATGGGGCATTACACTGGCGCACACAAAGGCGCATTGGGCCAGGGCCATCATGGAATCCATTGCGTTCCTGCTGAGGGACAATGTGGAGGCGTTAAGGGACATTGGCTGCACTGCCGATGCCATGTCTTCACTGGGGGGCGCCGCCTCAAGCAAGATTTGGCTTCAGATCAAGGCAGATGTGCTTCAGATTCCAGTTTCAGTGCCTGAATGCCCCGAGGTCACTAGCCTGGGCGCAGCCATGCTGGCAAGGGGCGGCGACTGCAGCGCAATGAGACGTACTGCCCGCACCATCATGCCAGGCAAGCCAGCATACGAAGAGGCTTTCGCCATGTACAGGCAACTTAACTCAATCCTGCTGCCAACTTTCAAATAAGAATTTCAAAACTATTTATCCACAGATTTACACAGATTATCACAGATTAGTTCCATTTCAATAAAATGTCCTGAATGGACATAGATTCATCATTTTATCTTGCACTCGAAAGCTCGCTTTCGAGTGCAAGATAAAAGTAGAATCTGTGCTCTTTTAGCACTTTATTGAAATGAATATATCCAAGAGCGCAATCTGTGATAATCTGTGTAAATCTGTGGATAAAAAAGCTACTTGGCGATTATCACCCTTGCGCCATGGCGCGGGAGAAGCATTTTCATTTGCGAGGTTTTGCCCAAGTCTCGGCCTGCCCATGGATCCCTGATTGCCATTTCGCAAGGCAGGGCAAATTCGTAGGGTTGCGGTATTGCTGACAGGTTGAGAAAGCCGTATGCGGCTTTGCCGTCGGGCAGTGGCTTGCGGTAAACACGAATCTCTCGTTGGACATCGCCCCCATCGCTCCAGGCGATTTCATTTCTTATCATCACAGTCCGTCCTTCCACTGATTGGTTTATTGCAAGCAGTTCCTCATTGGAGAACAGGTCCAGAGTGAAGTCGTCAATTTCATCGAAATTGCAGCTAAGCTGTATCGGGCTTGAGAGCAGGCACCAGGCGGAGAAGCAGAATATCTTCTCATCCCGTGTGATTTCCGACTTGAAGGCGTATGGATGGACTGGGCCGATGGCAAGCATGTCCAGGTCATACCAACTGCCTGGCTCAGTATGCGGAAGCCATGCGTCGGATGTGCGCAAAGTTGCGTCGATTGATTCCCAGCAGGTCAGGTTGTCATTGTTGTCCCTGAACATATTTGCTGCCTTCTTGTATTCATCGGCGTGTGCTGGCGGGCAGTGCGTAGTCAGCGAGAAGATGAAGTCCCTGTCGGTTGCCAGTAGAGCCTCCTTCATTCGATTGACGTGTACCAGATCGCATTCGGGCCAGTCGTATTTCAGGTAGTCGAAGCCCCATTCTGCCCACTGCCTGGCATCCTCTTTTTCCCTTCCGTTTTTGCCGATGCCGCCGAAGTTGCCGTTCTTGCCGATGCCCTTCATGTATCCACGATCATCGGTCTGCATCCAAAGCGAGAGGTCTATTGGATAATCCGTGCTGCCGCGGAATAGCTCTTCTGGATTGGAGCCCCAGGCGATTACCATTGGCGTTGAGTAGATGCCCGCCTTCAGACCAAGCGAATGTATTTCGCGGACCATGGCGCCCATGTCTGTAAAGCGTTCGTTGGGGATAAGTGCCAGCGTGTCCAGGCGGCGCTTGCCACCTTGCCAGCCTGAATCAATGTTCACGTAGGCATAGCCTCTTGTGGCAAGTCCCAGTGATTTGATGAAATGGGCCTGGCGGAGCACCTTCTCCTGGTTGAGCCAGCGGTCCATTGCGTTCCATGATGTCCATCCCAGCAAAGGCGCCAGGCCTGTCATGCCAGGATGTACCCGAAGTGTGAATGGCTTCTCGTAGGAGCCGTGGCGGTTGCTTGCAATGATTTTCACTGCATAGTCGCCTTCCTCATCGGTCCTGCCAGTGAGGCAACCAGTCGCCTTGTCCAGGAATATGCCTTTGGGGAGTGTGCCTTCAACGGAAAATGTGATGGGGCTTTCGCCACGGGTGGGGAAAAAGTGAAGACACAACTTGCCAGGCGTAAGGCCGAATGTGTATGGCCCGTTGATGAATGGCGCACCCTGGTCAAAGGGTATTGTTTTTGCGACTTGTACTGTTTCTTTCAGCAGAGATTCCATATTGCCTCCATTGTTTTAGCATAATATACACCCTAGTATCATGTAAGCCTAGAGAGTGGATTTGCGCATTTTGTTAAGCCAGTTCCAGAAGTTGGAGGGAGAAGAGAAGCCCAGATCCTCCGCAATCTCCTTTTGCTTGATGCCTTTGGACAGGGCGAGGGTGGTGAGTTCGTATCTGTAGGATGAGATGTAGTTGCCGATGGTGCAACCCATTTCCTTTTTGAAAGTGCGCGCAAGGTAGTCCCTGTTGTAGCCCAGTGCTTTTTCCAGTTGCGCGTAGGCGCAGTTTCTGCCATTGCTCTGGTGTATTTTGCGTATGATTGCCTCGACTATCGGCGAATAGGAGCCTGTTCGGTATTCCACTTTGTTGGGGGACAGTTGCAATTGCAGTTGTATTTCGTCCAGAATGCAGTTGAATGGAATAAGCATGAATGATTTTATCAGTTCCTGGGTGTGGCTTGAGTGTTGCTTAAGGCGTTCCCACCTGTTGTTGATGAACATGTAAAGTTCATTTGGAATTTCGACTTTGTCTGTTATGGTGTTGTGGTTGCCATTCTTGCCGACGGATAGTAGGCATGGATAGAGCCTGTTGGGTGTGAAGCAGAGCCAGAGGTGGATTAGAGTGTTGTCCTTTTGCAGATAGCCGTTTTGGTGGCTTTCCCAGGCATCG
The DNA here is from genome assembly GCA_017615955.1 of Victivallales bacterium. The sequence continues at coordinate 346 of JAFZZD010000114.1, read as the reverse complement.
ATCATGACCATCGTGCCTGGAGTCAATGTAAAGACTTTGCCATCAAGGCAGTACCGGCTTCTGCCCTGAAGCACGAAAAGGAGTTCCTTGTTGGCATGCTTGCTAAGATTGAAGCCCTTGGTATCGCTGCTGATGAAGTCCGTTGAACGTGAGGTGATTATGCGCTTTACGCCTAAATCCAGTGTCTTGAATATCTTTTCCATTATTATAGGTCGTTAATTAAGTATAAAAGTCTTGAAAACAGTATTGTAACTGTACCGATTTTTCATATAATTGCAAATTACAAAGAGAAAAAAACTCCACCTGTACGGTTGGCGGGGGTAGCCAGCGCGTCCCGCGCTGGAGA
>JAFZZD010000113.1 GCA_017615955.1 Victivallales bacterium | reverse complement strand
GTCGCTGCGCTCCACCTGCGGTTACTCAAATGGGGCTGCTCCGCAGCCCTCTCCGGAGCAAAGCTGTGGAAAAAACAAGCGCCGGCCATGGTTGTGCCATTGCGGACACTGGCCGCTTCGCGGCTTCAATTGCCTACCCTCTTGGGGAACATAGCGTAACAAAAAAAATAAATGGCGCATCTGGCCTCGGCCAAATGCGCCATACCGCCTTTCAGGATTTATTCCATGCGGCCTGTGTAGTCGTCCAGACCAGCCTTTTTCTTCTGCTCCTTGAAGAATTTGTCCGATGCCTCCCTGTTGGCCTTGGTGATATTGCCAGGTTTGCCAACATACTGCACGGCAAACAGCTTCAACTGCTTCTTATGCCAGTTCACGTAGCAACTTGTATGCCAGGCGCCGCCATGGCCGAACCATTGCTCTTCATCGTCTTTGACAGGCGCGTTCAGGCCAAGCGAATAACCGCCCAGCCCCTCAGGACGAGTAGATGTGGCTAGTATGGACTTCACCGTCTCCTCCTTGAGAATGCGAACGCCATTGTCGCCTACGCCCAGGTTCATCAGCATCTTGTAGAATTTCAACTGGTCGCGCACCGTGGTCCACAATCCTGCGCCTGCCGAGGAGAAAACGCGGTCATCGTTATATGGTTGCTGCATGGCGGAGTTCTGTTCCACCCATTTCGCTGGCTGCTCCGGCTGGATATTGTAGATTTCAATCTTTGTGGCCAGCTGCTTGTCGCTGGGCCAGAAGGTGGTTTCCTTCATGCCGAGCGGATCCAGCACACGCTCCTGCAGGAACTTCTCCCAGCGCATTCCCGTGACAACCTCCACCACAGCCGCGCCGATGTCAATGCCCACATTGGAGTATTTGGCCTTTGTGCCTGGCTCGAACGCTATCGGAATGGAGGCAGCCATTACAGCCACGGAGCGCAATGGCATGCGACGGGACCAGCCGCCCATGGAAGTGTAATTGGGCAGCTCAAAGCCAAAGCCGCCAGTGTGGTTCATGACCATCCTCACAGTCAACGTGTTCTTGGCCTTCACCAGCGTCCTGACGCCGTCCTTGTTGGACTGCTCAATCCACAATTCCTTGAATTCAGGGAGATATTTCGATACCGGATCGTCCAGGGACAGCTTCCCCTCCTCCACAAGAATGGCGATGGTCACGCCACAGAAGCCCTTCGTCTGCGAGCACTGCATATAATGGTCGTCAATGGTGATTGGCCTCTTTGTACTCACATCGGCATAACCTATGCAGGCAGTCTCCTGAACGCCATTGTCATAATACACGCAGACTGCGCCTGGCATCTCGCCAGAATCCACAAATTTCTGCAGGGCCTCCTTTGCGTAGGAAGTGCCAGAATCAACAACACCAGCCTCCTTGACACCCGAAGCACTAATGCAGCCAGCAAGCAATACGGACAAACTCAACAACAACAGCTTCTTCATTTTCTTCTCTCCTTGTTTTTGGAAACAAAAGCCTTGAAAACCACAAGCGAAAGATAATTGCCGTCTTCAGCTATTCAAATTGCAATAGTGATTTTAGCCACAGATTTCTCTAGATGGAGGTTCCAATTTTAACGCAGAGGCGTAGAGTTTTTTTAACACAGAGGCGCAGAGGCGCAAAGTTCTATTGAAAAAACTTTCTGCGCCTCTGCGCCTCTGCGCCTCTGCGTTAAAATACTCTGCGTCTCTGCGCCTCTGCGTCTCTGCGTTAAAAAAACTGCGCCTCTGCGTTAGAGTTTTGCCAATGCCTGGTCCAGGTCGTCGATGATGTCCTGTGCATCCTCGATGCCTATGGACAGGCGAATCAGCTCAGGTGCAAGGCCTGCCGCCCTTTGCTGCTCCTCGCTCAGCTGGGAATGGGTGGTGGATGCAGGATGTATGGCCAGGCTTCTTGCATCACCCACGTTGGCCAGCTGCAGGAACAGCTTCAGTTCGTCCACGGTGGCTTTGCCTTCGGCTGCGCCGCCCTTCACGCCGAATACAACCATGCCGCCCTTGCCGCCTGGCAGGTACTTCTGCGCCAGCGCGTATGAGGGATCGCCCTCCAGACCAGGATAACGCACCCACGCCACCTTTGGGTGAGCTGCCAGGAACTTAGCCACCTTTGCGGCGTTCTCGGAGTGCCGCGCCATGCGCAGAGGCAGCGATTCCACGCCCTGCAGGAAAATCCATGCTGCGTCAGGCGACAGAGTCGGTCCCTGATTGCGCAGCGCAACAGTGCGCAGGCGAGTTACAAATGCAGCGGCCCCGATCGTGGACCACACCATTCCATGATAGCCCCGGTCCGGCTCGTTGAAGAGCGAGAATTTCTTGTCGCTCCAGTCAAAGTTGCCCGCGTCGATCACGATGCCGCCAATGCCCGCGCCATGCCCGCCAATCCACTTGGACAGGGAATGTATCACCACATTTGCGCCGTATTTGATAGGCTTCAGCAAGGCTGGCGTGGCGAATGTGGCATCCACTATCAGAGGCAGATGATGCTTCTGGGCGACTTTGGCGTAGCCCTCGATGTCCGCCACATCCAGACCAGGATTGCCGATTGCCTCCACGAAGATGGCGCGGGTGTCTGCGTCAATGGCGGCCTCGGTCGCCGCGAAGTCATTGACCTTCACGAATTTGGCGTGGATGTTGTTGCTCTGGGGAAGGATTGCGTCGAACTGGGTGTATGTGCCGCCATACAGGTTCGATGCAGCCACCAGGTTCTGCCCTGTGGCGACCACATTCGTCACAGCAAAATATATTGCAGCCGTGCCGGAGGACATTGCCAGAGCCGCCACGCCGCCCTCCAGTGCGGCAAGACGCTTCTCCAGCACGTCTTCCGTGGGGTTCATCAGGCGCGCATAGATGTTGGCAGCCTTGCGCAGGCCGAAGCGGTCCGCGCCGTCCTGGGCGTTCTGGAAATTGAATGCCGTGGTGCGATAGACTGGCACCGCGGTGGCGTCTGTTGCGGGGTCGCCATGCCAGCCGCCATGGACGGCCAATGTGTCAAAACGATATTGTTTTTCTTCAGCCATAGTGATTACCTCCTCGGATAGTATTTTTCTACGCAAACACGAGTAGTTTTTATCCACAGATTCTAGCAGATTCTCGCAGAATGATTTAAAATCTGTGAAAATCTGCGTCAATCTGTGGATAAATGCTTTTAGATGTTCTCGAACAACCAGGTTGACAGGTAGCGGTCGCCTGAATCAGGCAGCAGGGCAACTATGGTCTTGCCAGCGAATTCCGGCTGCTTGGACAGTTCCAGTGCCGCCCACAACGCCGCACCTGACGATATTCCCACAAAGAGGCCTTCCTCCTTGGCGGCGCGGCGGGCAGTCTCGCCAGAGTTCTCCGCTGAAACGCCGATGACCTTGTCCACAATCGACAGGTCCAGTACCTTGGGGATGAAGTTCGCGCCAATGCCCTGGATCTTGTGGGGACCAGGCTTGCCACCCTGCAAGATTGGGGACACGTCCGGCTCAACCGCGAACAGCTTGAAGCCAGGCTTGCGCGCCTTGAGAATCTGGCCGACGCCGGTCACGGTGCCGCCAGTGCCGACGCCCGCCACAAATGCATCCACCTGCCCGTCAGTGTCAGCCCAGATTTCCTCGGCTGTAGTAAGGCGATGGGTCTCTGAATTGGCGGGATTCTCGAACTGCTGCGGAATGAAGGAACCTGGGTTTTCCTTCTGAAGTTCCAGTGCCTTTTCCACTGCGCCCTTCATGCCCTGTGCGCCAGGTGTCAGCACCAGCTCCGCTCCGAATGCGGCCAGCAGCTTGCGGCGCTCCACGGACATTGAATCGGGCATGGTCAGGATGAGGCGATAGCCTTTCACCGCAGCCACCAATGCCAGGCCCACGCCTGTATTGCCGCTGGTTGGCTCAATAATGAGACCGCCAGGCTTCAAAAGTCCGCGCTTTTCAGCATCCTCAATCATTCCCTTTGCAATGCGGTCCTTCACTGACTGCGCCGGATTGAAGAACTCAACCTTCGCCAGCACTGTCGCCTGCCCCTGATTCAAACGATTGATGCGAACCAATGGAGTGCCGCCCACCTTTTCAAGAATGTTGCTGTAAATCTTTGTCATCTTCCCTTTCTCCTCTTTTTTTTTGCCTTGTCCTTAAACTCTTAAAAAACTATTTATTTGGTAGTCTTTCTTTTGAAACTGCGCATACTATACGCTACTTTTTTAATATTGCAAATTAATTACTACCAAAAAAGTTGTTTTTTAATGAAAAAAGTTTATTTTGAGCACAAAAACACGCTACCAAGGCAAATAATAATTCCAGGCATCGACCAAATCAGGCATAACATAGCATCAATATAATCACTATTAAATAAATAGTATTTTATAAAAACAGCTTGCTTAATCAAGGTGAAATGCTACATTAAGGCAAAATAAAAACCAAACATATCAGGAATAAAGGAGACAATACAATGTGGAAATACACGGACAAGGTAATGGATTATTTTCTTAATCCAAGAAACGTAGGTGAGATAGAGGATGCTGATGCAGTGGCCGAGGTGGGCAACATCACCTGCGGCGACACTCTGAAGCTCTACATCAAGCTGGACGAGAACGGCAAAATTGCGGACGCCAAATTCAAGACATTCGGCTGTGTCAGCGCCATTGCCTCGTCGTCAGCATTGACGGAACTCATCAAGGGCAAGACATTGGACGAGGCGGCGAAAATCACAAACCAGGACATCGTAGCAGTTCTGGGAGACCTTCCCCAGGAGAAAATGCACTGCTCCGTCATGGGAATGGAAGCAATGCACGCGGCCATAGCCGACTACAGGAAGCGCCACGGCATCAAGGTCGAGGAGGAAGAGGACAATGACGACCACGAAGGACGCATCGTATGCAAATGCTTTAATGTAACCGAAAACAAGATACGCCGCATCGCACTGGCGAACAATCTGCACACTGTGGCGGAAATCACCGACTACACCAAGGCGGGCGGCGCCTGCGGGCGCTGCCTGGATGACATTCAGACGATACTGGATGACTTGTGGCATCAACACAGCACCTCCAACGCAGAGAAAACTGCGCCAAAAACAGACTTTGACAGCCTGTCCGCAGTGAAGAAAATCCTGCTTGTAAATGAAGTCATTGACAAGGAAATAGCTCCGCAGCTTGCCCAGGACGGCGGGGGTGTGGAATTCATTGACCTGAATGGCAACGAGGTACAGGTGCGCCTCACTGGTCATTGCAGCTGCTGCCCGCACGCAGCCGCCACGCTAAAAGGACTGGTGGAGGAAAAGCTGCACAAGCTGGTTTCACCCAAACTGGTGGTCAAGGAGGCGTAGATCATGGAAACTGTCTATTTTGACAACAATGCCACCACTGCCGTGGCACCAGAGGTATTCGAGGCAATGACGCCCTTCCTCACGCGGCTCTACGGCAATCCCTCCAGCATCCACACCTTCGGCGGTCAGGTCATGGCGCATATCGACCAGGCCCGCGAGAGGCTTGCCACACTTCTGGGCGCACAGACATCGGAGGTCATCTTCACATCCTGCGGCACGGAAAGCGACAACGCCGCCTTGAGGAGCGCCATGCTCACCCAAAAAGGACGCAATAAACTGGTGGTATCCCAGGTGGAGCACCCCGCAATCCTGAATGTGGCAAAAGACCTGGAGCGGAATGGAACCCTGGTGGAAAGGCTGCCTGTTGACACCAATGGACGCCTGGACATGGAACGCGCCAAGGAACTCATTGACGAACAGACCGCGCTGGTGTCGGTAATGTGGGCGAACAACGAGACTGGCAACATACAGCCTGTGCGCGAACTGGCGGAACTTGCCCACAGCAAAGGCGCGTTGTTCCACACGGACGCGGTGCAGGCAGTGGGCAAGGTGCCCATGAACCTGTCGGAAGGCTGGGTGGACTTCTTGAGCCTGTCAGGCCACAAGCTGCACGCTCCCAAGGGCGTGGGCGCATTGTATGTGCGTCGTGGTGTGCGTTTCCACCCATTCGTCATAGGCGGGCATCAGGAGGACAGCCGCAGGGCCGGCACAGAAAACGTGGCGTCAGTGGTGGGACTTGGCATGGCGGCGGAACTGGCCGCCCAGAACATCGACAAGGAGAACACGCAGGTTGCCAAGCTGCGGGACCGCCTGGAACAGGGCATTCTGAACGCAATACCAGAGGTGCGTGTAAATGGGGACAGGGAGCACCGCCTGCCCAACACCACCAACATCTCGTTTGAGTACATCGAAGGCGAATCCATCCTGAATCTGCTGGACCAGTTCGGAATCTGCGCCTCCAGCGGCAGCGCCTGCACCACTGGCAGCCTGGAACCATCACACGTCCTGCGCGCAATGGGCCTGCCCTACACAGCCGCCCACGGCGCAATTCGCTTCAGCCTCTCACGATACAATACCCTTGAGGAAGTGGACTTCGTGCTGGAGAAACTGCCTCCCATCATCGCCCGCCTCCGCGAAATCTCCCCCTACTGGGACCAGAGACGCTAAATACAACGCAGAGGCGCAGAGATTTTTAACGCAGAGGCGCAGAGGCGCAGAGGCGCAGAGATTTTTAACGCAGAGGCGCAGAGGCGCAGAGGCGCAGAGGAATTAAAGTTTTTCTCTTGCAATAAACAAT
>JAFZZD010000011.1 GCA_017615955.1 Victivallales bacterium | reverse complement strand
GTAGGTAATGGGCGCGACCTCTGGGCGCCCATTACCTACCCACACGGGGAACATAGCCTTCAGAAAAGAGGAAAAAGTCTTCTTTGCCGCCAGGAATGGAAGGTATATTCTTTCCTCTTGCAATTATGACACCTTGAATGGAAATCTATGCAAGATGCGTTATTGTATGAGACAATAATATGCTAGTGATATGTCAGGGGTGCTTATGAGTACGTCAGTTTTGAGTTTCGCAATATTCTGCGTAGAAGAGGTGGCAAATAGGCTTCAACTTCCAGGCAATGCAGTCTATGACATGCTCACTAAACGTTCGAATATACTGTACTCGTATATCATCCCAAGTTACGACGTCCTTCATACTCAGGGCAAGGACTACATTGTTGACGATATCATTTCCCTTATGCATGAACGGGGTGTGCTTTCATGATTACCGTCTATCATGGCTCATATATTGAAATCACGACACCTGATTTGACTTTTTCTCGTAATAATCTGGATTTTGGAAAAGGTTTTTACGTTACGTCAAATCAGGAGCAGGCGCTCCGCTGGGCACGGCGGTGGCTTAGGCGTGGGCACAAGGCCATTCTCAATTCATATAGCTTTTCAGATGAATTGATTGCCAAGTTAAACCTTAAGGTGAAAACATTCCCTTCGTATGACTTGGAATGGCTCCATTATGTTGCTGACAATAGAAATGGAAATGATAAAAGCGACTATGACATTGTTTGCGGCGGTGTTGCAAATGACAAGGTATTCAATACTTTGGAGTTGTTCTTTGACGGTCTTATTCCTGAAGACCAGGCGTTGCTTCGTCTGAAATATGAAAAGCCTAATAATCAGATTTGCATCAGAAAGCAGGTACTGATTCCCATTTTGCTTAGTTTTATTTCTTCTGTGGAGGTTTCCGATGGAGGCGAATAGCGTACTGCTCCAGATGAAATACACAAGGGTTGTAGCAGAATTTTCAAGGCAACTCAATATCCCCATGGAACAGGCATTGGACTTCTTCTACCATTCGCAGACATATCAGGAGTTACGCGAGGGCATTGCAGATTTGCACTGCCGAAGTGACCTTTATATTGTTGATGAATTGAAATTGGAATTCAAGCAGAAATGATAACAAACTTGCCATTACCATTTCTTGTCGATAGCGCGGCAAGCACAGCATACCAAAAATGCCAAGGCGTCCTTCTGAGTTTTTCAGGTTCAGTACAGACATGCCACACCGAGTTTTGCAATTACCTCTGATGATATAATGCCAAACACCATAAACGGAATAGAACTTGACATGAAAGGCAAGCCCTTAAAAGGCAATGCACAAGCATGGAATCATAATCTCCAGAAGAAGGCGGCTGTCATCAATGACCTGTCCTGCTTCGGGCGTTGCTCCCTCACTGTCACCCTGCCGATTCTCTCGGCAACGGGCATACAGTGCTGCCCAGTCCCCACGGCGATATTCACGAACCACACTGGCTATCCAAGTTACGCCTGGACAGACTATACAGAGCATCTGGATGACTTCATCTGCGAATGGAAGAAACTCGGTCTGCGCTTCAATGCCATCGCAACTGGCTTTCTCGGCTCCGCAAGGCAGCTTGACTTTGTCCATCGCTTTCTGGAGGCGTTTAAGGACGAGAACACGCTGGTGGCCGTGGATCCCGTAATGGGGGACGACGGCAAACTCTATGCCACATACGACACGGAGCTGGCAGCGTCAATGCGGCGTCTGCTGGATGTGGCTGACATACTTACGCCGAATCTGACCGAAGCCTGCGTACTTGCCGGCATACCCTACAATCCGCACCCCAGCGATGCGGAGCTGTCCTCGCTATGCGAACAGCTGGCTGCGCGGCATACCAGCAAGGTGGTGATATCTGGAATCGAACGTGGAGGCGACTTGCTCAACGTAGTCTATGAACGCGGGCAGCAATCGCCAGTTTTCCTGTCCGAGCGGAAAATCGGTCGCGAGCGAAGCGGCACTGGCGATGTATTCTTCTCGGTCATACTTGGCGGCGCAATCAATGGCCTGCCCTTCGTGGAGGCGGTGCGCCGCGCCAGCGCATTTGTCGCAAGAGCCGCCGCAAAAACAGAGGAGCTGGGCATCTATGAGGAGGATGGGCTGGCATTTGAGGAATTACTTGGAGAACTGCAATGATGAACATAACATATCAAGTCAAAAATGCGGTATATGTGAACCTGACCAACCGCTGCCCCTGCGACTGCGTCTTCTGCCTTCGCAGGAATGGGCCAGGCGTCTATGGCTCTGAATCACTCTGGCTGGAGCGTGAGCCGACTGTCGAGGAAGTCATTGCCTCCCTTGCCAAGCAAAAACTGGAGGCATTTCCCGAGGTGGTCTTCTGCGGCTATGGCGAACCCACCGAACGCCTCGACACGCTGCTGGAAGTCGCAAAATGGCTCAGGAAAGAGCATCCAGGCCTGCGCATCCGCGTGAACACCAACGGCCTTGCTGACCTAATCGCAGGTGCGCCAACGGCACCACGCTTCAAGGGACTTGTGGACACACTCTCCATCAGCCTGAACACACCTGACGCGGCGGAATACATGGCCATTTGCCGCCCCCGCTTTGGCGAGGCGGCATATCCGGCGCTGCTGCGCTTTGCTGAAGAGGCAAAGGAATATGTGCCAGAAGTGGTGATGACCATCGTCGGCGAGCCTGTCACATCCAAGGAGAAGCAGGCGGCCTGCCAGGCCATCTGCGACCGCATCGGCGTGCGCCTCCGCATCCGTCCATACGAGAATCCAACAAGGAGCAAAGCATAATGAACAATCCATTCGCGACATTCAGGATAATCGACGCGACCATTGGCCGCACACATGGACTACACGGTGCTCACATTTAAGGCTTTTTCACATGGCTATGTTCCCCGTATGGGTAGGTAATGTGCGCCCGTCAGGGCGCAACCATGCGTAACCCCAGGCAAGCGCC
>JAFZZD010000112.1 GCA_017615955.1 Victivallales bacterium | reverse complement strand
GATTGAGGAAGGCAAGGTAAGCACACTGGCGTTTGAATATGACGGCAAGAGCAAGTACACCATTGAGCTGAATGGCAAGGTGAACAAGAGCCTTGCTTATAAAAAAGTATTGGGACCCTTGGGGGAAGCTGCGTATCCCCTTGTCATAGGCGACCGCTACAATTCCACGTTCTGCCATCTGGACGGCACAATCATGAATGTGAAGCTGATCAACAAGACTGTTGAAGAGGCAAAATAATATTCATCCACAGATTCACACAGATTTGCACAGATTTCTGTGTTTCTTAACGCATAGGCGCAGAGGCGCAAAGTTTTTTTAGTTTTTTATTTTATTGATAAAAATAAAATCTTAAAAATCTCTGCGCCTCTGCGTCTCTGCGTCTCTGCGTTAAAAAAGCGTCTCTGCGTTAAAATGAGAATTTTCTAATTTTGGGAGTTGATTTATGAGAAGCATACTTGCGGGAGTTTTGTTTCTGTGTGTCGCGTTTGCTTACTGCGACATGGAAGGCGTGGCGCAGCTGAAGCGTTTGCAGCAGGATGAGGGGGCTTGCCTCAAGGTGTTCCAGGACGCATCTGCGCCCAGTGTGGAGCGTCGCATTGCATACCGCAGGTTGCTGGAAGGCACGACGCACGCCGATGCCACGCTGCTTTCCGCGTTGAATGACAAGGACCCCGTGATCCGCAGGAACGCAGTGTACGTGGCATTTCTCAGGAACATGCCTGGCCTGTTCGATACGCTGAAGACACTCGTTGCTGATGAGGATTACAACGTGGCGAAGATGGTTCTTGACTGCGCGAATCAATTCCCGAATGCGGAGCAGCGCACGAAGCTGCTGACGCTGGTCAGCAAGAGCAGCAAGCATACTGAACTGCGCAAGCTGGCTTACAAGATTGTGGACTTCCCATTCAACAGGGAGAACCGCCGTCTCAAGGACACTCCAGGATATGACCACGAAATTGTGACGGTGAAGAGCATACCCCTGGCATTGGAAGGCTGGAAGATACGGCTGGACCCAACTTTGACCGGGCATAAGAAGGGCTTCTTCAAGCCCGACTTTGATGACAAGCTCTGGAAGGCGCAGAAGATTGGCGACTGGGAATCCCAGGGCTTCCCTGGATATGATGGCGTGGCATGGTACCGGTTCAAGTTCAAGATGCCAGAAAAGATTGATTCCAATGCCGTGGAACTGCATTTCGGCGCGGTTGACGAGGTGGCATGGGTGTGGCTGAACGGCGTCTATATCGGGCAGCATGATGTGGGGACCATTGGCTGGGACAAGCCATTCGACCTGGACGTGAGCAAGGAAATCCGCTGGGGCGAGGAGAATGTTCTGTGCGTGAGAGTTGAGGATAGCGTGGCTGCTGGCGGCATTTGGAAGCCCGTTGTAGTCAATGTCCTGAAGTAAAGGAGGAGACAGCATGATGAAGCATATTTGTTTTTCTTTGTTTGCCGCATTCGCAATGGTTTCCCTCTTTGCAGATGGGCTTGGCATATCCACTACGGGCGCGAAGGCATTTGTCCGCAATGATAAGGGCGTTCTGCATGTCGTGCTTAGCAACGAGGGGGCAAAGGCATTGACGGGCATAAAGCTGGATGGAAACTGGGCTGGCGGCCATGTCACTGGCGCATTGGACAAGTTGGAGCCAGGCGCATCAAGTGAATTGGCCTTGCCAGTGGAGACCAGGCTGGCCGTGGGCAAATATGACCTGGAATTGCAGGGCACCGCAAAGGCCGCGGATGGCGTAGCCGTGACAGGAAACTGCAAGGTTCAGATTACAATTGCAAAAATGCTTCAGGACAGGATGCCCATCGTGATGAATGACAGTGGAGGCTGGAAGGATGCACATAATCTTGGCTTCACCCATTCCATAGACTATATCTGCTATTTCCTGGCGAGGCGTCCCGACTTCAAATTGAGATACGAGCATCTTGACAATGTGTTGGCGACAGGCCACCGTTTCCAGGAGCAGATCTGTGCGCCTCCTGAATATGTGAAGAAATATCCACGCCTGGACAAAAATGGAAATCCATATAATTCCACACGGAACATGGATGTGTCCAATCCTGACTTCCTCAAGGAGTGGCAGACATTCTTCACAAAGGCAATGGGCTTAGCCAATACCCATCCTGTTTTTGAGACGTACTGCACAATGTCCGAAAGCCATGACAATACGCAGCCCTCATTCACCAAGCATACCAAGGAGGCATTCAAGAAATATGCAGGATATGACATACCTGTGGAGATTGACGGCAGGGACGCCCCAAATTACAGCAGCATAAAGGGCTTCCCCATTTCCCGTGTGATTGACGAGGAATACCCGATTTTCAAGTTCTACACCTGGTTCTGGAAGGAGGGCGATGGGTGGAACAGCTTGTATAGCCTCATACACGATATGGTGAAGGAGAATGTCAAGCACAAAAACTGGACATTCTTTGACCCAAGTGTGCGCGTGCCTCCAGTGTGGGGCAGCGGAGGAAAGGTGGATTACATCAGCCATTGGACATACGCATATCCCGACCCGATCAGGGTGGGCGTCGCCACATCCGAGCAGCAGGCAATGGCGGCTGGCAGACCAGGGCAGAAGGTCATGAACATGACCCAGAACATAGCATACCGCAGCCAGGTCGCGCCCAAGGGCGCCAAGGTGCCGAAGCAGCCATCCTGGGTAAACGATGAGCCAAATGCAGTGTTCATCACATTGGCACCAGATTTGATGAAAGAGGCGGCATGGACGCAGATTTCCAGGCATGTGCAGGGCATCATGTATCATGGGCATCCAGCATTGTTCAAGGTGCCAAACAGCAAGCACGGCTATCGTTTCACCAATGGCGAGACCGCCGAGGTGCTGAAGGACTTTTTCGCCAAAGTTGTGAAGCCATTGGGACCTGTGCTGAAGAGGGTGCCAGAACGCAATCCTGAAGTCATGGTTCTGGAGAGTTTCGCATCCTCGGTCTTTGCGGGCAGGGGCACCTGGGGCGAGAGGGGCTGGGAATATGACGCATCACTTATGATGATGTGGTCGAATATGGCACCAAGGGTAATCTACGAGGAGAAAATCGCCCGTGACGGTCTGGACGGCGTGAAAGTCCTGGTCATGCCATACTGCGATGTGCTGCCCAAAACTGTTTACAACAAGATTCTGGATTTCCAGAGGAAGGGCGGACTGATTGTGGCGGACGAATATGCCGTGCCTGGCATTGTGCCTGACATTTCAATCAAGGCGTACAAGCGCACTGGCGAGCCACGCAAGGACAAGGAGACCTTGCAGAACGCAGGACTTGAATTGCGCCGCGCATTGGCTCCGTACTACAGTCCATACGCATCCTCCTCGAATCCGGACCTGGTGACATGGGTGCGCTCCTCCGACAAGGCGGACTATCTGTTTGTGGTGAATGACAAGCGCACCTTTGGTGACTACTGGGGACAATACGGCCTGGTGATGGAGAAGGGCGTGTCCAATTCAGGCACTGTGACGCTGAAGCGCAAGGCAGGCGCTGTTTATGACCTGGTGGAGCGTAAGGAAGTGAAGTTCTCCAGCGATGGCGCAAATGTCACAATGGACTTTGCATTCAATGCGCCCGACAATGGGCGGCTCTACCTGGTGCTGCCTGAAAAACTGGCTGCCCCGCGCGTCAAATTTGCCTCCAAGGCAAAGCACGGTGAAAACGTGGCGCTGGCAATTGAACCCAGATTTGCCTCCGGCAAGGCGGTCAAATCCATTCATCCTCTGCAAATCGAGGTGAAGGACGCCAATGGCATTGTCACAGACGACAGCACATTCGCAGCCTCAATTGATGGCAGCTGCAAGCACAATATCTCCCTGCCGCTGAATGCCGCAGTCGGTGTCTGGAACATCACAGTCACCGACCTGGCAACAGGCAATGCCGTTACAAAGACACTACAAGTCAAATAAACCCTTTTTTAACGCAGAGACGCGGGGGTAAGTTCACCTATATAAAACGCTATGTTCCCCAAGAGGCTAGGTTCCATCGCCCCTATGGAGCTCTCAAATACCTACCCTCTTGGGGAACATAGCCATATAAAAAGAACAGCTTTGGTTTTATATATCGGACGGTTCATAGTTGACTGCTACAAGCATAGGATGTTGCTCTACAGCTGATGGGGGCCGTGACCTTCACGGAAGCAGTCTTGGTGTTGACTGTTACAAGCATAGGATGCTGCCCTACAGGCTGT
>JAFZZD010000111.1 GCA_017615955.1 Victivallales bacterium | reverse complement strand
TGTTCACTGTCCACAGATAACTAACAACTTTTTTGAGAGGTCGGGATGAGGTATTGCATACTATTGATGCTGGCGTTGGTGCTGGTGTCCTGCACGACGACAAAGACGGTTTCTGGTGCGCCGGCGGGTACGGCGGACTATGTCTCACCGGTGGCTGATCCACTGGAGTGCGTCAATCGGGTAGGGCAGGGCTTCAATGGCTGCCTCAACAACTATCTTGTGTATCCAATCGGCTCCGTTTATCGTGCTGTGCTGCCTTCCTGCGCCAGGTGTGGAATGGTCAATTTCTCAAAGAACCTCGGGTATCCAGTGAGGCTGGTGAACAATTGTCTCCAGGGCAAGTTCGGCAATGCCTGGGATGAGACGAAACGCTTTGGCATAAACACCACCGTGGGCGTGCTTGGCTTCGGTGACTTTGCAAAGGACTGGGGCATCCAGGAACATGCCGAGGACTTCGGGCAGACTTTCGCGTATTATGGCATTGGATCAGGATGTTTCCTCAATCTGCCTTTTCTTGGACCAAGCAATGTGAGGGACTGCATAGGCAGTATTCTGGCCTATCCATTCAATCTGCCTAATTGGATATGCCCTGATGAGGCGCTTTATGTCAATGGCGGTTGTGCCGCAGTACGTGCCATTGAGAAAAGCCAGTGGATACGCCAGTTCTTCAGAAGCGAGTATGACACGTATATGCTGACACGTGCGGCGTACGAGGTCAGCAGGCAGGCTGAAGCTATGGACTTCACTTCGCCTGACATCGAGGCCAATCCTGAAGAGAGCCTGGGCTTCATGCTGTTGAAGCCCAAGTCGGAGTTCTTCCTGGATTGGGAATACACCCATTACATAAAGCTGCCAAATGCAAAAAAGAAGCTGCCCTATTCATGCTGGCTGGCAAAGGGCGATGCAAAACGTGAAAACCGCATCATGGTTTTGCTGCCTGGTCTTGGCGGTCATAGGCTTGCCAATGGCGTTGCCGCACTGGCGGAGTTGTATGTGAATGCTGGTTGGTCCGTGATTGCCTTCAGCTCCACAATGCATCCAGAGGTGTTCCGTGCAATGCCTGAACAGGCGTTTCCTGGCAATCTACGCAAGGAGGCGGGCTACATGGGCGAGGCCATAAAGTTGGCGCTGGAGGACTTTGGGCGGCGGCATCCCAAGTATGCCGCCGCGGAATGCTCGATCCTGGGGTATTCGCTGGGCGCAATGAACGCGCTGTTCATTTCCGCATTGGGGATGCCATTCAAATGCAACAGGATAATCGCGGTGAATCCTCCGCAGAATCCAGTCTATGCACTGGGGAAGATAGACGAATACTTCGCCGTGCCTGAAAAATGGGGCAAGGATGCGGATGAGAGGGCGCACCAGCTGTTCCTGCGTGTGGCGGCTGTGCTTGGTGGAGACGCAGAAGTCACCAACATTCCTTTGACCCGTGAGGAATCGCAGTTCCTGATTGGCCTGTTCATGAGGCTGCCGTTGGTGGACGTGATCATGGCAAGGGCAGAGGACGGTATGTACGCACTGGAGGAGGGCAGGGACGCCGATTTGGCAAAGGTGCTCTCCATGAGGTGGACGGACTATGTGGAAAAGGTGATGCTTCCTGCAGAAATGAAGGAAGATGCAAATGTGAAGACTGTCAAGGACCTGGTCAGAAAATACAGCATCGGCTCCATCGAGAAGCAAATCAGGGAGGATGACAGGATACGCCTGGTTCACAATGAGAACGACTTCCTGCTGGGGCGCGGCGAATACGACTGGTTCTGGGATGTGTTCACCGACAGGGCCACATACCTGGACAGGGGCAGCCATTTGGGGAACATATTCATGCCGGAATACCAGCAGATGCTCCTTAAACTGGCAGAATGATGTGCGCGGCCACTGGCCGCGCGGCAGGACGCAGGGCTGCTATGCGCCAGTGGTCTTGCGCGGCTGCAATTTTGCATTTCCAGGAGCGAATGTAAGTCCAACGTCCTTATGAGCGGCCATTTGGCCGCGCAGAAAGGCACGAAAACATCAAAAAATAGTTTTTCAAAGACAATATATCGGGGAATGTTTCGTTAAATGGGCTGAATTGGCCTTTTTAGGAGCAGGATGTCAAGAGCGACGGCACATAGATTTACGTTGATGGAGATAATGGTGGCAGCCACCATTCTGTCCATGTCAGTGGCCGCCATACTTGGCATTCTTGGCAGTGCGCGTTCCTCGTTGTTGCGCTCCAAGGACAGGTGGAACTGGCAGCACCAGCTGACGCAGGCTACTGAGGCTTACCTGCTGGGCGGCCCAAATGTGACTCTGCCGGACGGCTTGCTGCAGGAGGGCGTGTCTGTGTCATGCGAACTTTCTGAAGTGGAGGACATTCACGAAGAGGCGCTTGAGCATGTCCACGAATGGATGCTGGGCGAGTACCACATAGTGCTTAGGGACAGGGAAGGGCGCATAAAAGGCGAAAACTGGGTGCAGAAGCTCATAAAGGAAGATGATTTGGAATGAGTGGAAGGCGCAGACATTTCACCTTGCTTGAACTGGCGATTGCAGTCACCATATTCATGATGGTGGCGGTGGCCTTGTTCGCGTTTTCCGGCCATGTCTCCTCCTCGTGGGGCAGCATTACCACCGAACGCAATCGGCTGGCGGAACTTCTTGCGATGGACAGGACGCTGGACAGCATCCTGTCGAATGCGGTGCCATTTCTCTGGCGGGAGAGGGATGATGGCATTGTCAAGGTGGTTCCATTCATTGTGGCGGAGGCGGATGTCCTGCGCATCGCATATCTGCATCGCCTCAACGACACGGCTGAAGGCTCCCTGCGCTTCGTGGAACTGTTTCTGGAGGACGGAGAACTGAAGGCCCTCTACACGGACAGGCCATTCATCAACTGGGAAGACATAGCGGACGACAGGAAGAAAGTCAGTGTCATAAGCACTGGCGTGGAAAGCATTTCATTCCTGTATGCGGACTTTTCCAGCGACGTGTCGGACGCATGGCAGGACCGCCTGTTCTGGAGGGATGCCTGGGAGACGGAGGATAGCGAGAGGAAGGACATTCCACTTGCAATACAGATCAGGGTGAAATGGCAGGATGGGCGGGAGGAATCCTGGCTTCGGAGGACCATGGGAAACAGCTACCGGGAAAGGTATGGCACATTTGAACTGCCAGTGGACAATACACCATGAGAAAAGCTAGCACCTCACATAGCCGCGAACGCGGAATGGCACTGATCATGGTACTGGGAGTGCTGGCGGTTACGCTGCTCATGGTGGTGCACATGATGACAGTGTGCGAGGTGATCTCCAAGGAAGCCTACGTGACATGCCGCCGTTCGCAATTGCGATATGTGGCCGAGGCTGCGGCGGACCATGCATTGTGGATGCATATCACGGACCGCAGGCTGTATTCTGACCGGGAACTGGGCAAGAGCGATGAAACCAGAGTCAATGAGACTGACTTTGAACCCTGGATGGCGGACCGCAGGGAACACCAGCTCTACGGCTCGAACACGTATGCCTACATAGCAGGCGTGGAAAAATCCATACGACTGGACAAGACGGACACTTTCAAGAAGAATGTGGACATGGATGACACGGACACGCTGGAAATGATAGACAACTTCTGCGATGTGCTGGCGGATTACACCGACGCCGATACCAATGTGCGTCTCAATGGCAAGGAGGAGGGGGATTATGAGGGCGACGGGCTTTATGCCATGCCCCGTGATGGCTCGATGCAGTTCAAGGAGGAGGTATATTGGCTGGACGGATGGGACAAGGTGATCACAGGAGAAGTCACCATAATTCCGCCTAACAAGAAGACGCTTAAGGAAACGGAGAACGGCAAGGTTTCCTTCTTTGCAGTTTCAGCCGCCGAGATTCAGGCGGATATGGGGAGCACAGATGAGAAATTGACTGACGAGGAATTGCAGGAGATCCTGGAGGCCCGTAGGCGCTGGACGGAGGAATCGGTCCCCCTGGATGAAAGTCTTTCCTCTGACATGTTCTACAACCTAAAGTCAAAATACAGTTTCACTGAAGGCAACGTGGCGCAGATTTTCGCTTCAGCCGCAAGTGATGACGGTGAGGTGAGGGTGATATACAGCGTAATTCGTGAAGTTGACTTGAACAACAGCACGATCTTCGCCGAAAGAGAAAGCCAGTCCCTTTCAATTTGGAACAGGATGATACAATGACAAGCAAGCAGTCAGATAACAAGACAGTACAGGCATCCCAGCAAATCAATGCGGTGCGGAGAAGTTGCACTGCATTCTCATGGGATGTGGACGGGCTGTGCCTGGGCATTCGTCTGGAGTGCGGAGCTGGAGACAAGCTCCGCATTGCTGCAATATGGAAGGCGGAAGACAAGTCCCATGGACAGGAACAGAAGGGGGCCTTTGCGGAAATGCTCTCCGATGGGCGCAGGCAATTGGGTGTCAATGAAGCCTCATATTGCCTGGCCTCGCCAATGGCAGGTGCCTGGGGCATGGCCGATTTGGAAATGCCAATGCTGAAGGAACAGGAACTCAGGGCAGCGCTGGCATTTGAATTAAGGAAAAGTACGCCACTGCCGGCTGAACAACTGGAATGGGGATACAGAATTCTTGAAACGAAGCAGGATGGGCAGGCAAAACGGCTAAAACTGCGCCTGTTCTATGTGAAGAAGGACGTATGGCGCAAATGGCTGGCCGCTGCAACTGGACTGTCCAAGGTGGATATTTTGGCTCCTGCGCCTGTGTTGCTGGATCCGGTGTTTTCAGATGTGGCTGTGACTTTTCCAGGTAAGGCAAGCTTCCGCTATGTCCAGGGCACTAATGGACGTGAGGCTGTGCCATTTGAATTGCCTGCCAATGCCAGTGTTCGCGAGCTTCTTCCCTTTGAAGGGCTGGATCTGGGGGAACTTTCCTCCCTGCCAGAGCAAGAGCAGCTTGCATTCCTGCCGGCGATTGTAACTGCTGCTTACGGATTGACACGCTCTGTGGCGCAGGATGCCAGGACTTTGCCTGAACTGCCATCGGAATTGAGACCAAAGAGGTATCAGGCCTGCAAAATCGTGGCCACTGTCCTTTGCGCCTTCATAGTAATCTGCCTTTGCTATGGATTTATGCAGGGCTTCCAGATAAGGAAGACGAGACTGCGCCTTATACAGAAGGACATAAAGACCGTGGAGAACGAAATGAAATCGCTGAAAGCGGCCTCAGGTGGAAAATATGCGGAGGCCGCGAAGATGCTTGAGGAGGAGATGGCACGCTACAAGATTGACGCGCCGCTGCTTTCTGATGTGCTGATAGAACTTACCAAGCAGACAAAGCCCCCAGCTTGGTTTGCGGGACCATTCACCTGGACAATGGACATAGGCTCCAGTGTAGTTCCAGTTACATTCGTGCTTCGGGAGCCAATGGGAGATACGGCGAATATGGACATCAGTCTTCGCCTGAACAATTCCCCGATCCTGGGTGACGTAGTGGAGACCAAGTCGGCCAACAACAGGGCGGGCTATTCGGAAAGGCGTTTTGTCTTGAAGGCCCGTTATGACACTCCAGAGGAGAAGAAAGCGTTGGAGACGTACTTGAAACAGCAGAAGCAGGCACAGAAGCAGAAGGCTAATGATGCCATTGATGCAGTGGTGGAGGGGGGCTCTGGCGATGCATTGGAGATACAGGTAGAGGAAGAATGACCGCATAGTTGCCACGCAGGTTAATATTATGACACAACAACAAAAGAACAAATACCAGAAGATCATACTGGGGGTGCTTGTATTGGCGTTTGTCCTCATGCTGGGGCATCAATATCTGCCAATGATTGAGCTGCCTACTGATTCGCATATTCAAGAGGAGCAGAACCGCCTGAAGTCCCTGCGTGGAGATTTGGCAGTGATGAAGAAGATGAACCAGGACTGGCAGGCTGAACTTGCCGAATTGCGTGGCAAGTCAGGGCAGTTCTGGGTAAGAACCAGAACCACGATGCCCGTGGAACAGGAAGTCCTGGAGGAATTCAACAAGATTGCCAGGCTTGCAAGCGTGAATATACAGAGCAGGGAGGCGCGTCTTATCAAGACAAACAATGTGAACTATATTCAGGAAGTGGAGCTGCGCATGGAGATGCGCGGCGTGTCCATGCGCGAGGTCACCAGGCTGCTGCGTGAATTGGAGAATGCACGGCACAGCTTCAGCTGGTCCAGTTGCAAAATCGAGCCGGACAACCTCCAGAAGCCAACTGGCGTGAAAATGAGCGGACGTCTGCGTGCCTTTGTCTTGAATGAGGAGGCTGTCAAGGTGCTGGGCGGTGATGTGTCGCTGGATAATATGGTCTTTGACACTGGCAAATCCAAGTCATCCAAAGCCACAGGCAAAGGCACAGTAAAAGGCAAGACATCAACTCGCAAGGTTGTTTCTGGTGGAAGCAAGGGAGGAAATGCAAAATGAGCGGTAATAATTGGTTTTTACTGATTGCTGGACTTGTCCTGTCCTCTGTGCTTGCCATGGCTGGCGCCCGCAAGATGAGTGCGCCGTTGCCAAAGTACAAGTCCCCTTTGCTTGAAGAGCAGAATGCGGGCGTTTCCATTGAGACATCTTTGTCTGACAAGGCAGGCAAGGTGACTGCAAAAAAGGTGGTGAAAAGCAATCGCGAAT
>JAFZZD010000110.1 GCA_017615955.1 Victivallales bacterium | reverse complement strand
GGAACAGCATCGGTGGCCCACTCCTTGTCTGCCAGTGCCTTCACCTGCGCCCCGCTCAATGCCACATTATCCTCAAAGTCAAGAACACCAATCTCCGCAGAACACAAAATAATAACCAGGCACGAAAACAAAACACATATAAACCTAAACATGCTATTACTCCTCATATTCCTATCAACACAGAGACGCTCCTTTAACGCAGAGACGCAAAGGCGCAGAGTTTTTATTGTATTGTTTTTTGATTTTCAAGTTAAAAAAACTCTGCGCCTCTGCGTTAAAATCTCCGCGTCTCTGCGCCTCCGCGCCTCTGCGTTAAATCTCCGCGCCTCTGCGTTACTCAACAGCCAGCAAGGCATAGCCTTTGACGTATGGGATGGTCGCCACCAGGCAATCGTCCTCCACCTTGAATGGCACGGCCTTTCTGTCGGGGCAGATGTAGCATTTCGTTGGCTTGAACCCATCCAGACGCAGACGTACCTCCACGTTGGTGGCCTGGAATGCATTCTCCACTATCAGCATCTTGCCGCGAAGTTCTGGCACATAGTGAAGCACATGCACCATCAGGCGGCCTGGCTGCCTGGTGACAAAGCAGCGTCCTGTTGTGGGCAGCATTTCATTCACACGCAGCAATGGCTTGGGAAGCAGCCTGTCAAGGAAGTTGGCTATGATCTGCCTCAACTCCCGTGAAGCCGCCTCGTAGTATGACGCAAACAACTTGAAGGAGCAATATGCGGTGCGCCCATTCCAGGTGGCGAATGGCATCGCTGTCTCTTTGTCAGGCGGCGTGTAGAATGCGGAATACACGCCATCCCATGCATGCTCCAGCACTGGTGCCACCAAATGCCCCGCACATTCTGTGCCAGGCAGCAACTCGATGTTGTATCCCTGCGCATTCACTGCCAACGGCAGTTCTGGTATGTTCTTTGACCATTCGCCAGCCATGCTGAAATACACTGGCGTCGCCTTGTATTCCGAAACGTATTTCACGCCAAATTCATCGGGCAATGCAAAGTCCGTGCCTTCGGAAAGCAGCCCCGACAGGCCAGTGGCAATCACGCCGCGCCCTGCTGCATAGTGCTTCTTAAGCCTTTCCACAATTTCAGGCGTCACCTTGACTTCATCAGGAAGAATGAGCACCTTGTATTTCGACCAGTCGGCATTTAGGTCGATAAAGTCAAACTGCATCATCAATTCAGACAGCATGCGTGTCACGCCCACCATTGATGGCTTATGCCCATCTGCCCTCACCACGCCGATGTCCACCAGATTTTCCGCATTGTCATGCCATTCCTCATATTGGCGCACATCGTCAAACGCCTCCTTGCAGCGTTTGCAAACACCTTCATAGAGCCTGCCAGTGGGATACATGTGGTCACTCAAATCGGGACGCATTCCGTTGGCCAGACCGAAATACAGGTCATACAGAATTGCATCCAGAGTGCGCAGGCTGCCAAAGTCGCCCCAATTGTAGAAGCGGCCAGTCATGTTCAGGTGCGGTCCCTTGCTTAGCGTACGGTAGTAACGCGCAGATATCGGCAGCATGTCATAGCCCCAGGCTGGGTTTGTGGGCAGGCACTCGCATTCCAGATAACTTGGAGCAAGTCTGGCGTTGCTCACAGCCCCCAGGCCAAGGAAATATGTGTAGGCATCGGGGCGCACGGAATGCACCAGTTTGGACAAGTCCTCGCCCATGCGCAGGACGCTTGTACGCCCGAATCTCGCCACTGCGTCCTTGTCATGTATGTCAATGCCTTCATTGTGCATACGCTCGATGCAGTGAGGGCATACGCAGGGGAAACCGTTGAAACTGTCAAACAGGAAGCCCGCCACTGGATATTTATCCAGTATTTCACGCACCAACGCGAAGAAATACTCTCTGTATGGCGTGTTCATGCAGGCGACCCGCATATATGGAGTAACCTCGCCAAAGTCATAAATGTCAGGATGCAGAAGCCTGCCTTCCGGTGATATGTTGCTCCATTCAGGATGCTGGACCAAAGTCTCGTTTGAAAGGCCACAGTTAAGATAAGCCACCACCTGTATGCCCCGTGCATTGCAAGCCTTCACGGCGTCGCCGAACATGTCCTGCCCAGCGGCCATCGTGGGATGCCGTGTGCCAATCTTTGTGTCATAGTAGCAGAAGCCCTGGTTGCATTTGGCATGAAGCCCCACCGTGTCCACGCCGCAGTCCGCCATCCATCCTGCAAACTTGTCGGCATCAAACTCACTTCCCACACCCTTGCACATCTTCTGGGTGTGGAAATCAAAGAACATCGCGTATTTTGGTTTATGCATTTGTGTATCTCTTATTTTTAGTAAATGAGGCCGCAAACTATCGGAGCCGCAAACTATCGGAGCCGCAAACTATCGGAGCCGCAAACTATCGGAGCCGCTGGCTTTAGCCAGCGGAAAATGCATGCCTTTCCAATAGTTTTGCAATTACCCTGGAATGCTAGTTAACTCCAAAGGAGTACTTGGCAACCTTGAACTTCGAATTGGCGTTCAGGCGGAACAGGGGACGAAGAGTGCCTGCATTGGCTGGCACAGTGAATTCAATCGCGATTTCCTGAGGCTCATCTCCAAGTTCAAAGTACTTGAGCGGCGTCGCAACAGCAGACCAGCTCTTTTCCTTGTAGGCATAGAAGCCAATGCCTACCTTGCCCTTGCCTGAAATCTTGCCCTTTATCTCAACCTTGTCGCCAGGCTTGGCATCAATGCCCTTCATCTGGAAATAGTCGATGTAGGTCTCCTTGGAGCTGACCTCGACGCCCTCGATTGTCTTTGTCACGTATTCGTCAATCACGGGACGCAGCTTTGCGTTGGTGAGGTTCCATTCCGCGAACTTGTCCTGTCCTGGCAGTGGCGGCACTGGCAGAGCGGCATCGGCCTGGTCTTTGCGCACCAGAATGACCAGACGCCCTTCAGGCATGCGTATCTCATAGCTGTGCCGGCCGTCCTGCACCTTGTGCGCCACCATGCCCTCGTCAAGCATTGGCTCGCCCTTTTCGTTGTATGCGAAGACTGCTGCCTCGGCGCCGTCCTTCCAACCAAATATGCCAGACTTGGAAGTGATTATGCGCTCCTGGGCAATCAGGTAGCCCTCGTTGAGTTCAATTGGCGTGAACGGGAAGGAATGGCGGCTCCATTCGCCGGAGTAAAGCAGGCAGACCACACCGCAGGACAGTGCCTCCAGATAATGCTCAAAGCCCTTTTCGCCATGGCCATAGCAGAAGCCCACAGGCGATGTGAGCTGAATGCCCATCAATCCCCCACTGCCCATGCACTGCTCCACAAAATGCACTGCATGGCGGTCCTGCAATTTGCGGTGCACGGGCGGACCATTGGCAATCAGCTTGCGGTCATGCTTCTCCAGAAAGTCCATCATCTCATCCAGCCAGCCTCTGACGAGAAGGTTTGGTATGGAAACCTGCTCCTTGATCTTGTTGCTGCCTTGCTCCAGCCTGACGGTCGCCCCATCCCATTCAGGATATTTCTCCCAGGGATTCACACCATAGCAAATCTCGTCCATATAGACATCCGTATCCAGATCGTTGACAAAACTCTTATAGACTTCAGCCAGAGCCTTGCCGTAGGAATTGTTCACGGTAGGCACCAGGCGGCAGCTCTTCTCGCTGAACAGCTTGCGGGATGTTCCATCCAGCGCCAGGCTGTCAGCATATTTCTGCTGTGCTCCAGGCTCTGAGCACAGGTTCTTGTGCAGGTATGTGTGGACGCGTACGCCAGGCGCATACTTGCGCAGGGCGGCTGTCATGTTTTTGGTTGAATTGCGCCACCATTCGTAGGTGGGCAGGAAATATGCGGTGCCATGCCCCAGTTTCGTCCAGCCAGGCTTTTCGTCCTTGGCAGCAATGCTGTAGTTGCCAGGCACGTGTGTTATGATTTCCGCGACTGGCCTGTCCTTGAGGAACTTGCGGGTGGCTGCCTCGGTAACTGGGTTTTTCGCATCCCAGTAGTTGAAGCGCAGTCCATTGCAGCCGCCGCCATACGGGAAGCTGAATGGCCCGTTCACCTGGAAGTTGCTTCCCCAGTCACGGCGCACCCTGTTAATCAGGGCATAGTATCCGCCTTTGGGCAGAACATATACGCTCCACTCCAATGTATGCTTGCCGCCTGGCGCCAGGCCAAGGTTCTCGTCCAGCATCTTCAATGTCTTGCCATAGCGGGAGTATTTGCCCTGGAGACGCAGAATGTCGTCCTCCAGCACAATGGCAGTCACCGCTTCGCCGGAAAGTGCGCAGCATGTAGGCTGCCCAGCCAAAGGTCCGTATGTCCTTAGCATCACTTCGCGGCCAGAGAACAACGTCTTGTCCGGCTCTGATGGAAGTTCGACTGCATTGTCCAGCCTCAGGCCTATGACTTGCTGAAGACGGTTGCTGACCACATCAGTGAAATGCAGGCGGCCATTCTCAGCCTTTATTGTGCGCTCCACCACGTATTCCTCCGTCTCCCAGCGTACCTTTGCCGTGCCTTCCTGTATTTCACCATCGGCATATTTGCCGTCAAGCCAGCCGCCCTTTGGCAGACTGAAGCGGGAGGTCATGGTCATTGCCCCATTGGGAGAGACAAAGCGCAGCTTGCCCTCGGCAGTCCTTTCCAGCCTGGTTGCGATCTGCTCTGGCTCCTTCTCCACCAG
>JAFZZD010000109.1 GCA_017615955.1 Victivallales bacterium | reverse complement strand
CCGCACGTCATTGAGGGTTCTGGCTACAATGACCCCAGATTCAAAGCTGGCTACTCCACAATCGCATACGTCCCCGAACAGGAACGCTATCTGATGTGGACCAATTTCAACACTGTATTCACCGTCATTGGCAAAACCTCCGAGCATTGTGTGATGGCGATGGCGGAAAGCAAGGACGGCATCCATTTCACGCCTGTCACGGGCGGCCTCAAGGGCTTCGGCGACATCAACAATGTGGTCTATGCAGGGAAAGGCAACAGCATACATGGTGCGACTGTGCTCTATGACCCACAGGAACAGGATCCTTCACGCCGCTTCAAGTGCGCCGCAGCCTTGGACGAACCAGGCGAAATCATGGCATACGCGCCATGCTCCATTGCCTTCAGTCCAGACGGGAAGCACTGGTCGCTGGAGGAAAACCAATGTGTATGGTCCCACTTCTGGAGCGATTCCTACAACTGCCTCATATACAATCCCGTACTGCAATGCTACCAGGTGTTCTGCCGCGCAACTGGCACTGACCGCCGCATCTGCACCGTCACCAGCAAGGATTTGATTCACTGGTCAGAACCGCGCCTCATCCTCCATCCTGACACATTGGATGGACCAGGCGTGGAATTCTACGCCATGCCAGTCTGCTTTCACAATGGCATATTCTACGGCTATCTTTGGATTTTCGATACGGATGACGAAGATCCAGTGGCCTACAAGATGGCAGGCAGAATGCGCACAGAATTGGCATACAGCTATGACGGCCTTGCATGGAACCGTACTCACCAGCCTGCTTTGGCGATGAAGGACTATGATTCCGATGGGTACGGCGTATTCCAAAGCGTAGCCTACAACATGATACTGAACAAGGAACAGGACCGCTGGCTCACCGTGCTTACGCAATATACAGGCAGTCATGCTTCAGGAATGTACAAGAACAAAGACGGCAACCATCTGCCGCCAGCGTTCAAAGTGGGTGACGTGGCATCCAGTGTGCAACGCATTGCAGAAATGAAGCCAGGACGCTTCTGCGGCCTGGAGGCAATAGGCCATTCAGCGCGGCTTCACACAAAAAACATGCTGATGAAAAAGGAAGGCACATTTCCCACCATCAATGTGGCATGCCCATACGGCGAAATGCGAGTGCGTCTTCTCAACACGCAGAACAAGCCCCTCGAAGGCTTCGATTTTGCTGACTGCATTCCCTTCCGGGGAGACGAGATTGCATATAAGCCACTCTGGAAAAAACGCAGAATAGAAGAGACGGCTGGCAGATTCTTCAATATGGAAATCGAGTTGCAGGAAGGCTGCATTTTCGGCATTTCAGGGGACATCATGCCTTTCCATTCCGCGCTCCCGCAGTACAGCTATGGCGATGTGCGTTCTGCGGCGCTAGATGTCTGGGGCACCATGGAAAAGGCCCCAGACTACGATGCGCTGGAAATGCGCTGAATGCATGGACTATCCAATGGACGCCCCAAAAGACATGTCTGTATTAATGCCTTTATCACGAAATCTTGTGCAAAAGAATAATCATCCTGCGCAGAAAATAATCGCCTGTGTTGCCTGTGTCATTCTCGCAACAAATCAAGCAATTCTTTATCTGATAGCTATGTTCCCCAAGAGGGT
>JAFZZD010000108.1 GCA_017615955.1 Victivallales bacterium | reverse complement strand
ATGTTCGGTCCTGGCCAAGGCGAAATGGACTCGCGCATCATCACTCCACGAGATGAGGCCTACTGGTATTATCTGGATATCAGCGATGTGGTCAACTACATCGAATATGGGCTGGATGACCGAATCCAGTCTGCCAAGGATAACAATCTCGTGCTCCTCAATGGCTTGACTCTTAGGCTGGCTGGTGAATTGAACCATTCGCTGACCTTCAAGGATATGGAAATCATCTACCTCCCAGAGGATGAAGCGGCACGCCAAAGACCAGAAGCCCCTGTGACCACCGTAACCGAGGCACCTGCAGTGCAGAGCATCACCCACAACCAAATCAAGGTTACCGTCACGGCTGGCGGCGGCTTGGTTCTGGAGCGCAACGGCGATAAATACTACTGGTCTGCAGCATTTTCCTATCCTGCCAAGCCCGTCATGCAGTTTGACCGGCTATCGCCAGAACTGTCCAAGGGACGTCCTGGATGGCAGGCTGATATTGCTGCCGACGGAGATGCCATCACAGTGACTGCCGCCACCACCGACCGCAAAGTCACCCGCACTCTGCGCTTCACAGGCGAGTTTTTGGAAGTCACGGATGCATTTACAAATCTCGCCCAAGAGGATGTCGGTCTCTGCAGCCAGTTCACCGCCATTTCCGCATCCAAATTAGCAGTGGATGCCATTTGCCTGGCTGGTATGCGAGGCATTTCCAAAGAAACTGGCTGCGGTGCCAATCCCACCCTTTACATGTTAGGGAAAAACTCTGGTTTTGGAGCCATGGCCCTGGAAGCCGCTTTCCGCTGCCATCTGGAACTGAGCAAGACTGGTGCCAACACCGCAGTCATGCAAAATCCTGCTGCCATCAAGGCTGGCGAGACCTACAGTCAGAAATACCTGCTCACACTAACTGATACGCCTGACTATTTCGCCTTTATCAACGCCTTGAGGCACCACTTGAAGCTGAACCATACCATAGAAGGTCCCATAGGCCTTGGAATCACCAACATCACTCCCAACAGGCAAGTATGCATCACCACTGAACGCTTTTATACCAACTGGTTCGAATATGGCGATGAAAAAGCATTGGACCTTGACCGCGCAACTTTCACGAAGCTTTTCAACCAAGGCAGAGACCGCTATCGGAAATTATATTCTGGCATTAAGATTCTCCCCAAGATGGAAATGAGCCCGCTTAATCTGAACAAGCTCAAAATCAAAGGCGCTGAACGTTTGCCTGATTCCCAAAAAACGTTGGAAGGTGTCTATGGTCAGGCCATATCCAAGGAGGCAACTGAAGTCATTGACAAGGAAACGCCCTATGGCGACAGTATCCTGCGCACCGAAGACGGACGCGCCATCATTGACACCTATTATCCCCAGGAGCCCCTCCTCTCTCTCCTCGTGTATCCCTATCAAAACAACAATTACGAAAAACGGCTCTTCGAGCAGGCTGACTTCCTTCTGGACGTGGTGGAGGTTGACGGCATCTATATCGACCAATTTGCAACTGGCTCAATGTACACTGTGACCAGTGGAAAAGACCGCATCAGCTATGACCGATGGGACGGCAGAACTGCCTTGCTGAAACCAGACGGCACCCTCGACAAAAAACTCTTTGACGTGGCATATATCTGCGCTGATGCCCGCATACGATTCATCCGCAAGGTACTGGACAAAAGTAAGGTCTTCCTGGCCAATACCCACCCAGTCACCACAGAGGAAGCCGACGCAGGAGGCTATCGATTCAGCGAATCTGATTCGGAAAACTTGGCGCCCATGCTGACCAGCACGGGAAAACCCACCCTCTTCCGCATGCAAACGCTCTCCCAGTTGAGTCCCTGCCCAATGGTCCTCGGCATGCGTCCTGCCCGCTTTAGCAATGATCGCAGCCAATGGGCACGCATGTACAATCGCGCCTTTATCGGAGGACTGCGTCACGGTATCCTCACCTGTCACTATGGAATGAGCGGCAGCGTTGAGTGCTATGGCCTGGTCAACCACATGTTCCCCATAACCCCCGTGGAACTGGGCGAAGGCTTCATCATCGGCGAAGAACGT
>JAFZZD010000107.1 GCA_017615955.1 Victivallales bacterium | reverse complement strand
TCAACCTGAGTGAGCGCCGCTTCGGCGCTCACATTGATGCCAGTGG
The DNA here is from genome assembly GCA_017615955.1 of Victivallales bacterium. The sequence continues at coordinate 3,769 of JAFZZD010000107.1, read as the reverse complement.
CGTATGCGGAGTGGCCGATTACAAACAAGTATTCATTGGAGGTGCATATTTAAAACTTCCCTGCTTGACTTTCAGCTTGTAGCTAAGTAAGTTATCCAGTGAATTTTACTTGCTGAACACATAATTTTCTTTCAGGAGAAAAACAAGCAATGATCAAGGAGAAAAACTACGATTTCAGGGCGCGCCACTGGCAGGTGCATGTTCCGGGTCGCCGCGATGCGGAAAGGGCACCGCTTCCCAACGAGGTGCTTTTGGATGAAAGCTGGAGCCTGGGCTTCCCTGAGGACGCCGGCATTGTAATAGTAAATGCAGTCAATGACCTGCAGGACTACTTCTTCGTGTCCATGGGAATATCCCTTAAACTCACTCACAAGGACGGCGATAAGGTGCTCTGGTTCCAGGAAAACACCCAGCGCAAGAAGGGTTTCGACCTCATTGTGGAGGACAGGCACATAACCGTAAGCACATTCCAGATGGACGCATTCAAGGCGACTGTCCACATTGAGGACATCATGAACCTGGAAGGTGCGCCTGTCCTGCAAAAAGGCACTTTCGACCGCACGCCAATCTATAACAGCGTCAGCATCCATTCTGGCTGCGGCATCGACGACTACTGCGACAACGAGCTGCTGGCAATCGCACACGCGGGCTACGACACCATCAACATCATGGTCAAGGACTTCGACGTCACCGCCGCAGGCCCCGCCAACATAAACGACATAATCGAGCGGGCGGAGCGCTTTGGCATCAAGTCCACCATATTCAACTACATGCAGTGCTACCATCATCCTGACGAGGACAATGTGCAGCAGTATTTTGATGCGGTCTATGGCGAGCTTTTCCGCCGCTACCCCAAGGCCGTCGGCATCGGCATGTGCGGCGAATCCCTCAGTTTCCCCAGCAAGGACCCGCACACGTCAGGCAAGCCATACAAGCTCAGCGTGATTGACGGCATTCCCGACACGCGGCCCAGCCCCGGCTGGTATCCCTGCTACGACTATCCCGCATACCTGGAGTGCGTCAAGAAGGCCGTTCATGCCGTCAAGCCAACGGCAAAAGTGGGATGGAGCACCTACAACTGGGGATACGCACCTCTTGACATACGCAAGAAATTCCTGGAGAGCCTGCCAAAGGACATCAGCCTCAGCGTCACATACGAGATTTTCTCCAAGCGGGAACTGGAAGGCTTGCAGACGCCTGTCATGGACTACACCATCTCCGCCAAGGAGCCAGGATACTACTTCACCAGCGAATGCGAGGAGGCCCACAAGCTGGGCATTCCCATCTCCGCCAACTGCAACGTGGCGGGCATCGCCTGGGACTTCGGCGTGGTGCCATACGTGCCAGTGCCGGACCGCTGGCTGACCAGGTGCCTGCGCCTCCGCAAGGCGCATTACGAATGGGGCGTAAACAGCCTCTACGCAACACACCACTACGGCTTCTGGAACTGCATCACCTCCGACATCGTGAAATGGACTGGATGGGAAGGCTTCGAGCCTGACTATGACGAGCTGTTCCGCAAGTCAGCCATCCGCGACTATGGCAAAAAGCATGCGGACGCAGTGCTGAAGGCTTGGAAGCTGTGGGGCGAGGCAATGGACCACTACACCGCCAGCAACGAGGACCAGTACGGTCCATGGCGCGTGGGCGCGGCATACCCGTTCATTTTCCAGCCCAACATAACCCGCACCATGTCCCCCAAGGAAATTAAGTTCCCCACTGCGCCCCATGCCCATTTCGGCAGCGGCATAATCAAGACATTCTACACCCCGTACGAAAACGAGAACCAGACGCCTGGCTTCCTCCGCTATCCTGCTGAACTGAGGGCGCTGCACCGTATGCTGGACTTGTGGAACCAGGGGCTTGATGCCGTTCAGGAACTCAAGGACACGCCAGAGGGCGAACGCCTGGAGGCGCTGGGTCACTTCATCCGCAACTCAATCAACACCACCATCCACATAAAGCAGTGGTGGCAGCTGAACATGAAGATGCAGACCAGTGCCAGCAAGGAGGAGGCACTGGCAATACTGGACGAAATAGAGAAGCTGGCATACACGGAAATCGAAAATGCAAAGGACACCATCCCAGCCGTGGAGACAGATTCCAGAATCGGATGGGAACCCAGCATGGAATATGTGACGGACAAGTGGCACCTGGAGTGGAAGATACGCCAGGTACATGCCGCACTGCGTGAAATCGCAACATACCGTGGATGCCTGAAACTCTGATCATAATATGAAAATCAATGTTTTTTCAATTGTCAAAGCGGGGATTTTTGCAATCGCACTGGCTGGATTTGCACAAGAACCGCAAAAGCAAAACGAGACTACCAAAATGACACAGGTGAAGAATGTTAATTTGGATGACGCGACAATAAAGGAAATTGCCGAATATATCGATGACGAGGGTGCGACCCTGGCAACCAGGGCAGTCGCGGCTTACTCCGAGAAACTCTGGAGAATACACTACAACAAGGATGAGAGCAAGGCTGGCGAATACACGCTGCCGCCTATCGTCTCCAAGACAAAGGAAGAATGGGAAAAAGAGGAAAGGCCACGCACCCTCCAGCTCTTCAGGGACATCATGTACGGGCAGATGCCCGGCAAGCCTGACAGCCTTACATTCGAGCTTCTCTCCCAAAAAGACGATGCGCTGGACGGACTGGCAATCCGCAAGGAAATCCGCATCAACAGCGACATGAAGGACGGAAGGCACCACCATCTGGACATGATGCTGTACGTTCCCAAGAACGCAAAGGCACCCTCCCCTGTGTTCGTTGGCCTGTCATTCGGCGGCAACCACGCAATCACGCCCGAGGACGATGTGAGGATAGTCCATGGTGTATATCATGGCAGCTCCAAGGGTAAAGGATATTTGGGTCGCGTTTCGGGCAAGAGGCGTTCCTACGCTCTGGAGGCGTACAACATAGTCGAGGCAATCAAGCGGGGCTATGCGATTGCCACAGCCTCCTATCTTCAGGCATGCCCTGACCACCTCAACGGCATGAGGATGAGTCCATTTGCCTTGGTTTGCCCGCCAGAGGACATACGCACCGAATACATGGTGCCGTTTTCCGAGGCAAAGGCTGGCAAATGGCTGCGCCCATATTCCATCATCGGTGCCTGGGCCTGGTGCTATTCCATCATGCTGGACGCGCTGGAGAAGGAGCCACTGGTGGACGCCACGAAGGCCATTACCGTCGGCCATTCCCGCCTGGGCAAGACCGCACTTTGGGCGGCCGCCAACGACCAGCGCTTCGCTGGCGCCATCTCCAACAATTCAGGCAGCGCAGGCGCATCGCTTTCAAGGCGCAACTTCGGGGAAAACCTGCGCATCGACTACTGGGAAAAGGGAACCTGGCTCTGCGGCAAGATTGTCGAATACATCGACAATGTGGAGGAACTTCCCTTCGACCAGCACCAGCTGCTGGCCCTCATAGCGCCGAGAGGCATCTATGTGGCAAGCGCCACAGAAGACCTCAACGCCGACCCCAAGGGCGAATTCCTGTCCTTGAAGGCCGCCTCCCCCGCATGGAAGCTGTATGGCATGCCGACTATGGAGAATGCGGAATGGCCTGCGCCTGACACGCCAATTCACAACGGCGTAATGCACTACCACCTGCGCACTGGCAAACACGCCATCAACGCCAAGGACTGGGCAAACTACTACGACTTCGCCGACCGCCTCTTCGGCAAATAACGGGCGGAAACGGGGGAAACGGGCGTTAACGGGCGTTTTACGGGCGGGCTGACGCCCGCCCCTCCGAGGG
>JAFZZD010000106.1 GCA_017615955.1 Victivallales bacterium | reverse complement strand
AGACACGCAGGAACTCCATGCATGACTCCACAATGCCCGCAGGAGTGTCGCCATAGCGGGACATGATTCTGTCAGAGAGAGAGCCATGATTCACGCCTATGCGCACGGCTGTTCCGTGCTCGCGGCAGATGTTGAGGAAGTTCATTATCTGCTGGCGACCGAACTCGGACATGATTGATTCGGGGTGGTATTGAATGCCTTCTATGGGCAGTTCCCTGTGGCGGACGCCCATGATTTCGCCATCTTCGGAGTGCGCCGTGACTTGCAGGCAGTCTGGAATGGAGTTCTCATCAATTGCCAGCGAGTGGTAGCGGACCGCCTTGAAGTTCTGCGGAATGCCTTGGAAAAGGCCCTGCCCATCATGGCTGATTGTGGAGAGTTTGCCGTGCATGATGCGCTTTGCGGAGACGACTTTGGCTCCGAAGGCGTGTCCGATAGCCTGGTGTCCCAGGCAGACGCCCATCATTGGGATTGTGCCGGCGGCGGCTTTTATAAGGTCCAAGAGGCAGCCGGCGTTTTCAGGCCTGCTGGGGCCAGGCGAGAGCAAAATGCCCTCCGGGCGCAGCGCCATGATCACGGGCACTGAAATCTCCTTGTTGCGCTCCACCACTGTCTCCACGCCCATTGCGCCCAGAAGATGCACCAGATTGTAGGTGAAAGAATCGTAATTGTCCAGAACGAAGATCATTTTAGGTTCCTCCCTGCGAATTCTACGCTTTTGAACAGCGCCTTTGCCTTGTTTATGGTTTCCTGATATTCGTTTGCGGCGATTGAATCATAGACAATGCCCGCGCCCGCCTGTACGCGGATCTTTCCGTTGCGGGCCTCCAGTGTGCGTATGGTTATCGCCATGTCAATATTGCCGTCGTAGCTGAAGTAGCCCACGCTGCCGCCGTATGCGCCTCTTGGCTTTGGTTCCAGCTCGTTGATGATTTCCATTGCGCGGATCTTTGGTGCGCCGGAAAGCGTGCCGGCTGGGAATGTGGTTGCCAGCAGGTCGAATGCGTCATATTCGGGCGCCAGCGTGCCTTCCACGTCGCTGACGATGTGCATCACGTGGGAATATTTCTCCACAGTCATGAACTGCTTCACCTGCACCGAGCCAGTCTGCGCGGTCCTGCCTACGTCGTTTCTTGCCAGGTCCACCAGCATGAGGTGCTCCGCGCATTCCTTTTCATCGTGTAGCAGCTCCTCCATGAGCACCCTGTCTTCCGCAGGTGTGCTGCCGCGCTTGCGTGTGCCGGCGATGGGCCTTACGCAGCTGCGTCCGTTCTCCAGTTTCACCAGCGTTTCCGGCGATGAGCCGACCAGTGTTTCCTCGCCCAGCTTGAGGAAGAACATGTAGGGCGAGGGATTCACCAGCCGCAGTGCGCGGTATATCATGAACGGTGGAATCTTTGTCTCAGCGCAGAAGCTCTGGGAAGGCACCACCTGGATGATTTCGCCTTCGGTGATGTACTGCTTTGCCTTCTCCACCATTGCCTCGAAGTCCTGGCGGCTCATCTCTGGCCTTAATTCCACAGTTTCTTCACGCTCAAGCCTGATGTGAGCCTGGACTGGCTTCTGGATGCGCTCCACCAATGCCTCCACCCGCCTTTCGCCAATTTCAAATGCCTCGTTCAGGCTTGGAAAGTGGTCAAGATGCACATTCACGATCACCTGCATGGTGTGCTTCACATTGTCGAACGCGATGATTTCGTCTGTGAGCATGAATGCGCAGACTGGTGTTTCAAGAGGGGATTTTGGCTGGGGCAGCTTCTCGAACATATTGACTGCCTCGTAGCAGAGATAGCCGATTGCGCCGCCAGGAAGCGGGGGCAGGGCGCTGTCCCTGGCAAGTTTCTTCTTTGAGACGATGGTGCGCAGCGCGTCCAGCGGGTACTTGCTGTATTTGAGCTTCAGGCGCTGCCCGTCCATGAGCATATAGGGAATGCCATCTTCCACTGTGAAGATGGCCCTGGGATTCACGCCCAGGAACGAGTAGCGGCCGAACACCTCGCTTCTCTCCACGCTCTCCATCAAACACACATTCTCGTCGCCGGCGAATCTCTCCAGCACCGACACTGGCGTCTCCATGTCCGCTGGCAGTTCCTGGAAAACAGGGACGATTTCGCCCTTTGCCGCCAGGCTCTGGAATCTTTTGAAATCTGTTCTTTCCATTTTTGCTTTGCTCCTTGATTTTGATGCTATCTAAATTAAAAACTGAAATCGACACAAAAAAACGGGCTGGT
>JAFZZD010000105.1 GCA_017615955.1 Victivallales bacterium | reverse complement strand
CGCCCTGTCCTGTGGCGCGGCATTTTTGCCCCGCCCTGTCCTGTGGCGCGGCATTTTTGCCGTGCTCTGTCCTGTGGCGCGGCATTTTTGCCGTGCTCTTCTATAGCAGGAAGTTCAGCAATACCAGTGCAAAGAACACCATGGCGCATGCCGCGGCTGCAAATGTAAATATCGCCCCTATTCCGCCCACCAGGCCAGGCCCGTCATCATCGCCTTGCTCCTGCTGATTCATGACTGGTGCAGCCGCCTTGGCGTCCTCCTTCTTCTTCAGCGAAGGAGCTGCCTCTTGCTTCGGTTCATCCTTGGGAGTTTCAGGAGCAGGAGCAGGAGCAGCAGGAGCTGAGGATGCCCCTGCTGCTGCCGCTGCTGCCGCGCCCTCCAGTCCAGGCGGCAGACTTGGCTGAGACCCTGGCGTTTCCTCTGTCTTTTTCAACTTAAGACCTAGTTTCTTTGGTTGCGCAGCAGGCGCTTCCAACTTGACTGTGGAAGACGGGCTGGCGGCATCAGCAGCAGGTGCCGCAGTTCCAGCATCAGCAGCAGGTGCAGAAGCAGGTGCAGAAGCAGGTGCCGCTCCTGGACGATTCAGCTTAATAGTGGAGGAAGCTGGATCCGCCTTTGGAGCAGCTGCTGGGGCAGAGGCGGCCGCAGCCGAGGCCTCTTCACGGCTGGGAGCGGCAGCCCCCACACGTGGCCTGGGCATGGCGACGACCGTAGCCGTCAAGTTTGGCTTCTGCGGCATTGGCGCAGCCTCGGGCTGTGGCGCTGAAGCAGAGGATGCACCTGGCGTGGCCAGCTTGATTTTCGGCATTGCAGCCGCAGTCGAATTCAAGTTGGGCTTCTGCGGCATTGGTGCCGCTGCTGCAGCCGCAGTTGGTTCAGCCGCTGGAGCAGGTGTTTCTGGCACTGGAGCCGCTGGCGGCGGTACCTGCATAGTTGATGATGGCTCTGACTTCTGGGCAATCTTGAGTTTCGGTATTGCGGCAGCTGTTGAGTTCAGGTTTGGCTTGGACTGCATCGGAGCAGCTGAGGCTTCCTGAGCAGCTGGTGCAGGAGCTGGCTCTGGCGCGGGGGGCGCAGCCACTGGTGCAGCTGGCGGCGGCACCTGCATGGTTGACGAAGGCTCCGCCTTGGGGGCTATCTTCAATTTAGGTATGGAGGCAGCTGTCGCACTCAAATTTGGCTTGGGCGGCATTGGCGCGGCTGAAGCCTCCTGCACGGCTGGCGCTGGCGGCTCTGTCACAGGTGGCACAGGCGCTGCTGGCGGCGGCACCTGCATGGTTGACGAAGGCTCCACCTTGGGGGCTATCTTAAGTTTTGGAATTGCAGCTGCAGTTGCATTCAAATTGGGCTTGGGAGAAATCGGTGCAGCCGCAGACTCTGCTGGTGCAGCGGCTGGCTCTGCGGCAGCGGCTGGTGCTGCTGGAGTTGCAGCAGGTGGAGGAACCTGTATCGTGGAAGATGGAGGCTGCACCCCTATCTTCAATGGCGCAGGTTCGGTGGACGTTGCCTGTGGTATGTTGAGGTGTGCGCCCTCCGTGGTTGAGACCTGGGCGCGGGGCGCCGTCCTCACAACCTTCATGCGTATTGTCTCGCGCTTGTTCTGGGCACCCGGAGCCATGGCGGAGGCATTGCCATCACGTTCGGAGATGCGGCGAAGACGTCCAGTGGCGGTATCACGCAGGCTGATGGGGTCAGCAATGGTCTGCGTCGCTCCAGGATCCGCGCCAAGAGGCGCGGCAGGTGCGGCACCAGAAGAAGCATTGCCGCTGTTTTCCACCCTGAAGCGATTGGTATCTGTATTCTTCGCCAACTTCAGCTTCGGCACTGGATTCTCATTCTCACTCATCGATATTCTCCCGTATTTGGAATAATATTATAATTCAAGCATTTCAGCGGCAAAACATATTGTATAAAAAGGAAATGGCAAGTCAATGTGAAAATTATTTTTTGCATCCTTCGACAAATATACAATCGCCATCTAGACGCCTAGGATTCCTCGCCAGTTTTCCAGGAGTTTTACCCATGGGAAGAGAGCCTGGTTCGCAGGGCTGGTGGAAGGCAGGTATGTCGCGTCAATGCCAAGGGTTGGAGCGACCAGCTTCTGGAACAGGGAATATGCGGTCTTGCCTGTGGTGAATACACGCTCTATGTGCGCCGCCTTGAATATTATGGAGAAGTCATTTGGGACAGGCTTTCGTATTGAGGCGTCCGACGCGCCATTGATTTCACATGAGGCGAGCACATCCCAAAGTGCAATGTTATGCCGAAGCACCAGCGCCGCCTTCTCCTCGGGCGTATGGGGAAGCGCCTCGTTGAAAATTGCCGCAAGCAAAGGCCAGAACCTGTTCTGCGGATGGGAATAGTAGAAGCCATGCTTCACCGACTGCGGCGAGGGCATTGTGCCAAGGATCAGAAAACGCGAATTGCAGTCATAGACTGGCTTGAACGCATGTGAGACAATACCTTTCATATATGTTCAGGCAAGAATACCTTGTGTTCCATGTTCTTGTTTGGCAGGAGAATATAGCCATTATTCCATTTGAGGCAAATG
>JAFZZD010000104.1 GCA_017615955.1 Victivallales bacterium | reverse complement strand
ACGACCCTGGGGTCGAATGGCTTGGGTATCACGTAGGTGTTCTTGAGCGGACATGCCCCGTCAAAAATGCCTGCGGCCAGGTCGTTTGGATATGCGGCGCCCAGGATTTCGCGGATCTTGCCTTCCACTGGCATTTCGGCTATCTCCGCCAGTGCGTGGGAGGCCGCCAGTTTCATTGCTTCGTTGATGTCGCTGGCCCTCACGTCCAAGGCTCCGCGGAATATGCCAGGGAAGCCAAGCACGTTGTTGACCTGATTTGTGAAGTCAGTGCGCCCAGTCCCGATGACGTATGCACCAGCGTCGCGGGCATCCTCCGGATATATCTCGGGAATCGGGTTTGCCATTGCCAGCACGATGGGCTTGTCCGCCATGGCGCGCACCATCTCCTTGGTGACGCAGTTGCCTACGGAGCAGCCAAGGAACATGTCTGCCCCCACCATTGCCTCCGCCAGGGTGTGGATGTCCCTGTCCGTGGCAAGCTCGTATGCTGGTGGACGCCTGTCCTCTGGCATGTCCTTTCTGATTACGCCCTTGCTGTTGCAGATGACCACATTCTCTTTCTTCACGCCTGCCGTGATGTACAGCTTTGCGCAAGTGAAGCCAGCGGCTCCAGCGCCATTCACCACGACGCGCATATCCTCCAGCTTCTTGCCTGTCAGCTTTGCCGCGTTGAGCAGAGCCGCCAGGGAGATGATGGCGGTGCCGTGCTGGTCATCGTGGAACACGGGGATGCTCATGCGCTTCTTCAGCTCCGTCTCAACCTTGAAGCACGCTGGTGCGGCTATGTCCTCCAGGTTGATGCCTGCGAATGTCGGATTCAATGCGGCTGTCGCCTCAATCAACTTGTCTGCATCGGTTTTGCCATCGGGTCCCAGCATGCCCCCAAGGCAAAGGGGCACCGCGTCAATGTCTGCAAAGCGCTTGAAGAGAACTGCCTTGCCTTCCATCACGGGGAGGCCTGCCTCGGGACCGATGTTGCCCAGACCCAGAACTGCCGTGCCATCGCTGACCACAGCTATCGTGTTGCCGCGGTTGGTGTACTTGTAAACCAGCTCCTGCTTGTCCTTTATCTCCAGGCATGGCTTCGCGACGCCTGGCGTATAGGCCAGGGACAGGTCACGCTGGGTCTCACAGGGCTTTGTGGTCACCATGGACACCTTTCCTGGCCTTGGATTGGCATGGTATTCAAGACTTGCATTCATTAACTCGTCATTATTGCTCATTTGCTCATTCCTTGTTTTTGCATTTTGTTATTTGTCATCAAGAGTCTTTTGTGGCTCTTGCCTAAGACCAGAAAGAAGCAGTTCCTGAGTGCCCCTTGGGTTGTGCACAGTGGAGGCTGTTACAGTAAGGTTCTTGACTCCGCTGCCTGGAAGTTCGTACTTCAGGTCACGGAATATGTGCTCCAGAATAGTAAGCAATCCCCTTGCTCCCGTCTTCTCCTTGGCCGCCTCGTTGGCGATTTCAGTTATTGCCTCCGGCAGGATGTTGAGGTCAATGCCGTATCCAGCAAAGGCCTCCACATACTGCTGCATCACGTTGTTTTCAGCGGAAGAGAGGATGGTTGCCAAATCCTCTGCGCTCAATTCGGACAGCGCCACCCTGACTGGCAGCCTGCCCACGAATTCCGCCTCGAACCCATAGTTCACCAGGTCCTCAGTGGTCATTTTCTGGAAGAGTTCGCTTTCGCTTTCGTTCCTGTTCTGCAGCTGTGCCCCTTTTTCCGCCACGCCGAAGCCGATCTGGGAGGTGCCAAGCCTTTTCTTGATGATCTCGTCCAGCCCGCTGAACGCGCCTGACACAATGAAGAGTATGTTCTGCGTCCTGATGGTCGAAGGCTGGTTCTTGCCCATCATCATGGGACCCATCATCATTTCGGTCTGCGGGTTCATTACCTTGACCTCTGTGTCCTCCATGATCTTCAGCATGTTCACCTGCACGCCGCGGCCTGACACGTCCCGTCCTCCGCCGGCATTTCTTGTGGCAATCTTGTCTATCTCGTCAATATAGACTATGCCGTACTGGGCCAGGTTGACGCTTCCCGCCACCTTGATCAGGTCGCGGACTATGTCGTCCACATCATATCCCACATAGCCTGTCTCGGAGTATTTTGTGGCATCGACTTTTACGAAGGGCACGCCCAGCAGGTTTGCCAGGCAGCGCATGAGGTAGGTCTTGCCCACGCCTGTGGGCCCTGTCATAAGCACGTTGTGCTTGGCGTAGGGGACGTTGGTCCTCTCTGGGTTCTCCAGGCATCTGCGCACATGGTTGTAGTGGTCGCAGATGGCCACCGCCAGCACCTTCTTGGCCTCGGTCTGGGATATCACGAACCTGTCCAGATACTCCTTGATCTGCCTCGGTGTGTAGTTGAAGTTGCGGATTTTCTCCAGGGCCTTCTCCTCCTGTTCCCTTTGCTCCTGTTCCTCGCGACGACGGCGTTCCCTCGGAGTCTCGTGATGGTGCGCATTGCCTGCTTGAGAACCATCCTTTCCGTCCTTGGAATCGCCTTCCATTTCAGGTATTGAGCCTTCCACGGAAATGGTCTGCATTCCCTCTGTGTCACCACCGAAGATGCGTTCCCTGAGCTGCTCCATGAATTCCCTTAATGAGCCGGCCTCGATGAAGGCGCCAGACACTTTGAAGCCCATGTTGCCTTCGCCGTGCGGCTCCTCGTCCTTGCCGTCCTTGTCATTTTCTGGTTTGGGAGCATCCTGGCCAGTTTCTGGTTCTGGCGAGCCTTGGTCGTCCTTGGGTTTGCTTCGGCTGCCTTTTCCTCTTCCGGTGCGCTTCGGCTTGGAGGGTTTTGCCTCGTTTGTATTTCCCTGGGGATTCTCGCTCGTTCCTAAAGACAACTCAGTTTGGATTTCCTGTTCCTCTGCATTTTTTTCTGTTTTGTCTGTATCTTTCTTCATTGTTCTTTTTGTT
>JAFZZD010000103.1 GCA_017615955.1 Victivallales bacterium | reverse complement strand
TTTGGCGTGGAGCTGGTTTTGCTATTGCTGGTGGCAGGCGCGGCTCTTGTTTGGGGGCAAAAAATCTGGTGTCATACCCTCTGCCCCCTGGGTGCTCTTTATGGGCTTTTGGGGGCGAAACGGCTGCTAAAAGTCAGGGTTGAGGAGAGCAAATGTACCCATTGTGGCAAATGTGCAGCTGTCTGCAGTATGGGGACGGCGCCAGGACGTGAGAGCCTGGCAGATAATATGCTTTGCACGAATTGTGGGGACTGCATAGATGTTTGCAAGGAAGGGGCGATAAGTTTCAGCATGAAGGGAAAAAAAAGGGATTAGTGCCGTGTTCATATCATCCCTCCGAGCAAAAGTGCCTAAAGCTATTCTGCCATGGTGCTGCGCCTACACCCCATGCGGTGTACAGGGCCCAAGGGGAAATCCTTCGGCCTTCCGTGTTTGAAAAGGAGCCAAGAGAGCCAAAGAGGAGGGAGAAACATGAGTTTAGGTGACAAGCAAGTCAAATTGAAGCATATTGCTATAGCGGGCATTGCCTGCATCGTAGCCTTTACAGCGGCTTATGGCATGATAGAGGCTACTAACCAGAATACCTTCTGCGGAGAGCAGTGCCACGAGATGGACCCCATGTACGTCACCTGGCAGCACTCCAACCATAAGAATGTGGATTGCGCCGACTGCCATGAGCAGCCTGGCTTCACGGGCTTGGTGAAGTCAAAGATGAAGGGTACCCAGGAACTGATTCTTCATGTGACGGGCAATGTCCCCGACCCCATCAAACTGCAGAACACCAATGAGGTGAACTGCTACAACTGCCATCAGGACAAAATCAAGGAGGCTGAGATTGCCGGCCCCCGCAAGGACCCCCATACAGCCAAGCACTTTGAGAACGGCATGAACTGTGTCACCTGCCATACTGGCATCGTGCATAATGAAGAGGCAAACAAGGTGCTGCCCAGCCGTGAACGCTGCTACACCTGCCACCTTGATGCTATGGGTTCTCTTTGAGGGAGGGTCGGAACATGAAATTTTCAAGAAGAGATTTTTTGAAGGCTATTGCAGTTTCGGCCGCCATGCTGGCTGCTGGCTGCGGCAACAAGCGTGACCCTCACAAGGGGCCCGTGGAGCAGAAGGATGCGGAAAAATGGGTTAAGGGTGTATGTCGTTATTGCGGTACTGGCTGTGGTGTGCTGGCAGGGGTAACCGGCGGCAAGATTGTGGCTGTGAAGGGAGACCCTGACTGCGCCGTAAATAAAGGACGTCTCTGCGTAAAAGGCATTCTGCTGCCTAAAATTATGGACACGCCGGACAGGGTGAAAAAACCCCTGATTAGGAAGGACGGCAAATTGGTGGAAGCCAGCTGGGATGAGGCCATGGATTTGGTAGTGTCCAAATTTAAGGAGGCCATTGAAACATACGGACCTGATTCCGTGGGCTTCTATGGTTCCGGCCAGACCTTTGCTGAGGAAACCTATACTATGCAGAAAATCTTCCGGGCAGGCATAGGCA
>JAFZZD010000102.1 GCA_017615955.1 Victivallales bacterium | reverse complement strand
CCCTGCGTCGCCCTCATTCTTTTCCGGCAGCTTCAGCGCGTCGGCATATTGCCTGGCGGCCGCATCGGAGATCTTCAGATAGTGCTCCGTCATCATGCGGCTGGAGTGCCCCGCGTTGCGCTGTATGATGCCCATGGGCGTGCCAGCCTCGGCATTGTGGGAAATATAGCTGTACCGCAGCGAGTGGAACCCATACCGCACGATTGCACGGCACTCGCCTTTCACGTATATCCTGCTCCCGTCTGCGCCATGCTCATAATGTCCGCCAGTGTCCTCCACCCTGGTTTCAATGCCGCATTTCTCGAATACGCGGTTCACCCTGTTGGTTACAAGATACTCCTTCTTTGCCAGATACATCTTTGCCAGGCCAGGCAGCACATATTCCCCGTTGCGGGGCAGAGCATTGAGCGCATCCAGCAGAACAGGCGCAATGCCAACCTTGACAATCGCCTGGGACTTGTCCCTGCTGCGCCTTCCAGTCTTGTTTGGCAGACGCTCAATCACGCCACGGGCGGACTTGACCTCACCCCAGCGCAGAGTGCAGCAGTCACCCATTCGCAGGCCAGTGTAATACCCCAGCATGAAAAGCACCTTCATTTCGCCCTCGGCGGCTGCAATCAGCGCACTTACCTGTGCTGGCTCCAGCGGCTCCTTGGAATTGTAGTCGCCATCGCGTGGCAGCACATCCGCAAACGGATTTGCGCAGAGAATCTTCCCGCTGTCAATGAGCAGCTGATAGAACAGATGCAGGAACATGCGGTACTTGTTCCAGGTGCCGTTGGACACATCGCCCAAATCGTCCATGAAAGCCAGCGCGTCATCACCGCTCACATTGCACAGCAGCACGATGCTGTGAGCCTCGCACCATTTTGAGAAACGCTCGAATATCGCCTTGTAGTTGCTGGCCGTGCTGTGCTGCGGCACGGCGTCCTTCGCGGAAAAGTCGCGGCAGCTTTTCGGACGGCGTGGACATTCCATGAAAAGCCTCCAGCCTCCGTCCACCCTGCCCTTCAGATTTGCCAGTTCCATTTCAGCGGACTGCGCGGCCTCCTTTGCATCGCGGTAGTCGTGCATCAGCAGACGCGCACGCTCCGCCTTGTCTTCCTCACGAATCGGAACCAGCAGCCTGTTTGCGGCGGCCAGCGCCTCCTTTTTCGTGGCCACTGGCAGACCATCCGTGCCAATGAGCCTGACACGATGCTCCCTGCCCTCCGCCTTGTATCTTATGTACCAAACGCCCTTTGCCCCAAGTTGATAGATATGCCCTCTTGTCCTGCACGCCATACGCCAAAACCTCCTTGCAAGGGCATATAGTAGCCCACCTTGACCACCTTTCAAGCAAAAGTGGATAAAAAGGGATAAAAAATACAAAATTCCTGCTTAATAACAACAACTCAAAATCTGTTGTCCTTTGGGCGTGCGGGTTCGATCCCCGCCTCCGGTACCATGCTAAATTCCATGTTTTCTCCATGTTTAGCCGTTTTTCGTATCTTTCCGCAAAACGGCTTTTTCTTTGCCCAGAATGCGAAAAATGGGCGTTCTCAAGGCAAAAGCAACCAGCCTTGACACACATCTTCACTAAGTCTCTACAACTGGAAAAATAGGTCTTTTGAAGTATATTATGCACTTTGACGGCAGGTGACGGATGACCGCTCCGCAAGGGGAGGAAAGTCCGGACACCGCATGGCGGGAAGTCCAGTTGAAAAGCTGGATGCTTCAGGGCAAACCTGTTGCAAGGAAAGTGTCACAGAAAACATACAGCCCTCGCGGGTGATGGTGAAAAGGCGGCGTAAGAGACCACCGTATGTGCCAGAGATGGCATGTTGCAAGACAAACCCCTTCCGGTGCAAGGCCAAATAGGGAATGAGACGCGGCCAGTGTCGCGCATGGGGTGACCTATGCTTAAATTCCGGGTATCGGCTGCTTAGATGAATGGTCATCAGTCGCGCAAGCGGCTACAGAATCCGGCTTACAGTCCCCTGCCGTCTTGTTATACAATCCTTGGCATGGGAGGCGCAATGCGCTCCAACAAATTCAAACTGATACACAAGATAAGCGAAGTCATCGCCCGCACCTCGGATCCAATGGGCGGCCTCAACAAGGTCACCAAGCTGCTGCACGAGCATCTGGACGGGGCGGAGACATTGCTATTCGCCTACAATGCGCAGAATGGCACGATAAGCCTGGTCGCCGCATACGGGACCTGGGCTGACCAGGTTGGCATTCTCTCTTTCAATGCAAACGAAGGGCTAACTGGCATTGCCATACGTTCAGGCAAAGTTCTGAATGTGGACGACCAGAATGAATACAGGTCACGCACAGCCATTCCAGGCAATCTGGTGGACACCCAGGCGCACAAGGAACTGCACGGTCTTTGCATCACCCCGCTTGAACTTGGAGGTTCCATAATCGGCGCAATCGGCCTAGCAAGGCACCAGAAACGCAAGTTCAGCAAAAGCATACTCGACACGCTGGAGGAAATTGCCGCGCCACTGGCAATGTTCATCACAAACGCCCTGCTCCTGAAACAGAATCTGGAGGGTGCCAACGCCTTCTCCCTGCACAGGGAACGCCCAGCAAAATCAGTTGTGAACAACAAGCCGCTAAAGGGCCGCCCAATCACGCGCGGCGTGGTCTGCGGGCATGCAATCCTGGTATCTGGTGTGGACGATCTGCTGGTGGTCAAGCGTCTGCCTCCGCCAGTAAACAACACAAAAGAGCAAATCGAGGCGGAAAAGAAACGCTATCTGGACAGCGTGGAGGCGGCACGCAGAAACTGCCAGCGCACCGCCCGCGAAATGGCACAGACCATACCCGAAGGCGATTGCGAAATATTCGAAATGCACGCCATGCTGCTGGACGACCCGTCCCTCAAGAAAACCATTCTGAAATACATTGGCGAAGGGCATTCACTCAACATGGCGCTTGCCGCCGCGCTGCGCACATTCTCCGCCCAATATCAAAAGATAGAGGACCCATATCTGCGAGAGCGCCTCTTTGACATAAAGGACGTGCTCCTCAACATAAAAAACGCCGCAGACAACCTTGAAGGGAAGGTTCTTGAAACACCCCAGGACAACGAGGTGTTCTCGGACTTCCGCAGAAACATTGTCATTGCCCATGACCTGCTGCCCTCGCAGCTGGTGGGCATGCCATTGAAGAAGGTGACAGGCATCGTGCTTGAGGACGGCGGCGCTACATCGCATGTGGCAATCCTGGCCCGCGCACTGCAAATACCAATGGTAGTCGGCGTCCCGTGGATAAAGGAACTGGTGCATTCCGGGGACAGCATCCTGCTGGATGCGGACACAGGAAACTGCTATGTACGCCCCTCGGTGGAAATTGTCCGCCAGTTTGGTGCCGCTCTGAAAATGTACAGGGAGCAGGCGGAACAACACAATGAACAACTGGAACTGGAGTCGCTGCTGCCATCGCAGACCAAAGACGGCGCACAATTCACCTTCGCGGGCAACTTCGCCCTTCTTAGCGAACTGCCCATGATGAAGCACTACGGCGTGACCGAAATTGGACTGTACAGAACCGAGTTCATGTTCATGATACGCAATGTTCTCCCCACGGAGGAAGAACAATTCTCCGTGCTGAAAAGGCTGGTAACCACAGCAGAAGGCGCACCAGTCAATATACGTCTGCTGGACGCAGGCGGTGACAAGCCCCTGCCATACATGAACGCCTGGGCCGACGAGGACAATCCCGCCCTGGGATGCAGAGGTCTGCGCTTCCTGCTGGCAAATCCAGACATCATGATGCCGCACCTGCGGGCAATCCTTCGCGCCACCGCATTTGGAAAAGTGAACATATTGCTTCCAATGGTGGCGGACTTGTTTGACTTCCACGCCGCAAAGGAGGCACTTAAGAAGGCAGAGCAGCAGCTCCTTGCTGAAAACATTCCTGTTTTCCCATACAAACTGGGCGTGATGCTTGAAATACCTGCGCTTTTCCGCGTTCTGGATATATTATTGCCGCACATCGACTTCATAAGCATCGGTACCAACGACCTGGTGCAATTCCTGTTCGCGGTGGACAGAGGAAATCCCAACCTGACCCGCTGGTACAGGCAATGCCATCCAGTCGTGCTGAACATCATCAGGGACACATGCCGTATCGTGGCGCAATACCCTGGCAAATATGTGTCGCTCTGCGGTGAATTGGCTGGTTCCAAGAGAGCCTTGCCGCTGCTGATTGGCGCGGGAATACGGCGTTTGAGCATGACGCCGTCCCGCATCCCCATGCTGAAGAAGCAATTGTCGCAATATGAAGTGCCCTGGTGCGAGAGCCTGCTGGACCAGGTGCTTGCAAAATGCGGCTCAGAAATGGAAACAATGAAGTTGCTGGAAGAATACGGCATAAAATCATAAAAAGGACAAGAACAATGATTAAGAACTGCACGATCAAGGCGCCATTCTTTGAGATTGGCCCCAAATCCTACCTTTATGGCAATGATGTGATAGAACTGGCAAAGGCAGCGGACGCCGCATCTGAAAAATACAATGTGGATGTGATTTTCACCACGCCAGTGGTTGAGATCGCACGCGTCAAGGCCGCCACCAAGCGCATTCACGTCTTTGCACCGCACATGGATCCGCTCAGGCCTGGCAGGGGACTGGCGGACACGCTGCCTGAATCACTGGTGGCCGCCGGCGCGGAAGGCGTCATGCTGAACCATTGCGAAAAGCCGCTGACATTGAGCGTGCTGAAAGAGACCATAGCCAGGGCGGATGAAGTGGGTCTTGCCACAATCGTCTGCGCAGATTCCATGGCGGAAGCCAGCATGATCGCCATGCTGAAGCCCAACATCATTGTTGCGGAGCCATCCGAACTGATTGGCACAGGCGTCAGCGTCGGCCCTGAATACGTGGAGGCAGCTACACGAGCAGTCAAGGACGTGAATCCTGACATTCTTGTGCTGACAGCCGCTGGCATCGCCAATGGGCAGGACGTGTACAACACCATCAAGGCGGGCGCAGACGCCACTGGCTCATCTTCTGGCGTGGCAAAGGCAAAGGACAGAGCCGCGATGGTGGACGAGATGCTGGCCGCAGTCCGCAAGGCATGGGATGAGAGAAAGCACTGATTTTTTCCCGTACTTTCAAATAGAACATTTAGCAAAAGGAAAGACAAAAATGGCAACAAAGAAGAACGCCCCAATGGATTTCAAGGTGTATCAGAAGGAAATCGAACTCCAGTCCCGCGGCTGGATCCCCACATTCCACGACATTTCAAAGGAAGTCATGGAAATCGCAAAGGCATCCGGCATCAAGAACGGAACAGTCAGCGTGGTCTCGCACCACACCACATGCTCCGTCATGGTCCAGGAATGCTCACATGACATCGACAGCTTTGACATCGAATTCCTCCAGCACGACCTGCTGGACATCATGCGCAAGATGATTCCAGACTTCGCGGAAGAGCACCAGTACCGCCACCCAGGCCCAATCCACCTGAAGTATGGCCGTTTCGTGGACGAACCAGGCGACTTCACCAGCATGAACACAGACGGACACCTGCGTTCAGTCTTCTTTGGCCGCAGCGAAACCATCACCATCAAGGACGGCGTCCTTGACGCAGGCGAATTCGCACACATCTACTTCATCGACTGGGACCATGTCCGCGCACGCCGCCGCCAGGTGAACGTCACAGTCATGGGCACAACAGGCGACCTGCAGGCAGACCGCAAGTGGAACGGCGGCAAGGTCATCAACACACTGCATAAGTTCACTGCCGATGAAAAGTCAGACGACGTGCACTACACACTGCAGCTGAAGCGCTAATCCACCATCAACTTGAGTGCGCCCCGCCTCGGGGCGCACATATTAATTTAAAGGCACAATTATGAAACTGGAAGCCCTACGCGCACTGAAAAACGCATACAACATTGAGATTGCATGTCTGACCGAGATGAAGGATTTCATAGACGGAGTGCAATTCGGCAAGGCGGTGGACCTACTGGCGGCAGCGCCCCGCATCGGAGCCACTGGCTGCGGGCATTCGGGCATAATCTGCCAGCATTTCGCACATTTGATGTGCTGCATAGAGCGCCCTGCCCGCTT
>JAFZZD010000101.1 GCA_017615955.1 Victivallales bacterium | reverse complement strand
GAACATTAAATTGTTCCCCGTTTTTTTTTGACAAGGGGGTTGTTTGATGAAAGGTCTTCAATATTTATTCCTGGCTCTTGCCATTATCATAGCAGGTTGTGACAATCAGCAGAAAAATACATCAACGTCCAATACGAAAGAACCTGTTTCATCGCTGTCATCGGCCGACAATGAGGAAGTGGAAGTTAAGCAGGGAGATAATTGGGGCTATGATGACAAGCCGTCTCCAGACGCGGATTTGACAAGGGACGCGCCATTGGAAGTAAAAGGCGGGCTAGTTCATGACGTGGGGACTATCTTGAGTGGTGAGAAGAGACTCTATACTCTTATATTGAAGAATACATCCGACAAGCCATGGAAGTTGCAGAGTGTAGAAGCGGATTGCGCGTGTACGAATATTGATGGCTTCCCTGGCGGCGTCATCATGCAGCCTGGCAAGGAACTGTCAGTTGCATTGCGCATTGACGGCAACAAAATTGGTGTTGGTCCATTTGAGAAGCATGTGATGCTATCACCATTGGAATATAAGATGGTGAGAGTTGCCATAACAGGCAGATTGGAGCGTTTTTTCTCCACTGTTCCAAATGGCCGCAAGATTTTCTTTAATGCAAAAGGCGATCCAGGCATGAAGTGGGAGAAATCCATTGACATAATTGGAGTGGATAATTTCAAGGATAAATTGGAGCTGTCCTTGGTTGAAGATGCATTGAAGGATCCGTTTATAAAGGCAACACTTGAGAGGAAGGACAGCAACACTTGGACTCTTACAGCGAAACCACTTAAGAAATTGCCTTATGCTGATATTTTTATAGAAGAGATTTTGATTAAGGTAACTAAACCCGAAGGAATGCCTTTAATTACGATTCCTGTTCAAGGTCCTGTGGGCATGCGATTACATTGGAACGCTCCAAGAGGCCGGAAAATGATTTTGAACGATGAAGATTTCAAGGATGGAATTGCCAAATTCAATCTTCAGTTAGGTGTGGACCTTACGGATCCAAATACTACTGTCAATGAACGATTGATGAGGCGCGTGGAGAATGTTGAATGGCAGAAACTATTTGACACATTGGAGTTCAAGGTTCCTGATGGCGTGAAATATGAGAAGAAGTTCACCCGTTTTGGCGTGAAATTGGAGTTGACAGTACCACGAACTGCCTTCAACGACAAGGGCATTCTCCGCATAGAGAATGGCTGCAATGGCAACTGGGAAGGAACTCCAATAGTCCTTCGTGTGAAGATGCCACGAAAGGTGGCTGAATAAACACAGTGAAGTTTTTCCACCTGTACGGTTGGAGGGGGTAGCCAGTGCGTCTCGCGCTGGCTACCTCCGCAACCGTAAAAGTTATTTATTTGCGTCTCCGCGCCTCTGCGTTAAAAAATGCACATCTGCGTTAAAAAAACGTCAGAACTGCTTTTGTGTTGCGGCAAATGTGTTATGTTATGGAAAAATTTCCATTCACATACATTATAAGGAATATAGGAGACATTTGCTATGAAGGTTTGTGGTTGCTATACCGCCTTGGTTACGCCGTTCAGGTGCGGGCAGGTGGATTACGAGGCATTTGCCAATTTGATTGAGCAGCAGATTGCCGGCGGTGTTGCTGGCATAGTTCCAGTGGGTACATCTGGTGAATCGCCCACATTGAGCATGAAGGAGCATGATGAGGTGGTGGCTTTCGCCATAGAGAAGGTTGCTCATCGTTGCCAGGTCATTGCAGGTACAGGTGGTAATGCAACTTCAGAGGCAGTGCAGTTGAGCATGCACGCCGCGAAGATGGGTGCTGACGCAACTTTGCAGGTGACTCCATACTATAACAAGCCCACACCCGAAGGCATGTACAGGCATTTCAGCACCGTTGCCGAGAAGTCGGGCATTCCTATTGTGCTGTATAATGTGCCAGGCCGCACAGGCAAGGAAATACCCATTGACGTTATAGTGCGTTTCAATGGCAATCCCATGGTGGCGGCGGTCAAGGAGGCTGGCGGCAGCGTGGAGCGGGTCAATGCCATCAAGGATGTCTGCGACATACCTGTGCTCAGCGGCGATGACAGCCTTACGTTGCCCATGATGTCTGTTGGCGCAGTAGGTGTGATCAGCGTAGCCTCCAATTTGCTGCCTCGCGAAGTCAGCGACATGGTGGCAAAGGCGTTGGCGGGTGACTATGCCGGTGCCCTGGCAATACACAGGCGTCTGTATCCGCTGTACCGTGATTTGTTCATCGAGAGCAACCCGATTCCAGTGAAGGCCGCATTGGCGGACATGGGCCTGATTGCCGAGGAATACAGGCTGCCTCTTTGCGAGATGGCACCAGCCAACAGGGAGAAGCTGCGCAATACCATGCGCCGTTGCGGAATTTTATGAAATTGCCTGTGGTCTTTCGCCACGGGCACAGGGAGGCGTATAAATGAAGTCATATTTACAAGCGCTGAAGGAAGTATCTTCGCTGCCTATAACGTTGGAGGAAACAGGTCGTGGGCGGCAGCATAAAAGTCCCACAGATGCGCAGCGTGTGCTGATGCGCGGTGCGATAGGTCTGCTTTGGGGGCTGTGCGGCGGGCTGGTCTGCTGGCTGGTGTCAGGTGACCGTATGGTTGGCGCTGTTCTAGGGACGCTGGCGGTATTTGTTCTGCGTCATTTTATATGCATGAAGGACGAGAAGTCCGCCATAGTGGAGCTTTCCAAGATGCTGATGAGCGGCTTCAAGGACAATGACTTGCGGGCGACCTACAGCAGCCTTGCGGCACTGGGGCTGTTTCTGCTGCGTCCGTTCTGCACTTATGTGATTCTGGTGCACAATGCATGGCTTTGGTTGCCTATTGCCGCAATGCTGGGATATACCGCATCGCTGGACTGCGGTGTGATGACGAAGTTGAGCCAGAAGCATTGGATACCCGCCCTCGTGGTGACCTTGTTGTTTGGTGCGGTCATAAGCAAGTTGCTTCCCAATTGCAGTGGCGTATTTATGTTTGCTTTGGTGTCAACTGCTCTGTGCTGGCTGTTGCCAGCTGCGTTGCAGCGCTTCAATATCCGCTTTTCCGCTGTCGGCGCATTGTATGTATGCGAGGCATTCGCCCTGCTGCTGGGCGTCGCCGCATTGGCGGTGTGATAAAGTGGGCGCGGTCACGGTGCCCATTCAGGTTTTTCCGCTGGCTGTCGCCAGCGGCACTCGAAGTCTGTTGCAGTGTTGCCGTTATTATAGTTTATGCGTCCTGTATTTCCGATATGGCTGCTTTTGCCGTGGTTATTGGCGGTGGTGGCTTTCTTGTTTTTGGGATATAGGCGTTCCCGTTTGAACAGGAGGCAGATTGGGTTGCTTTTATGCCTGGAGGCACTTTGCCTAGCAAGTCTGCTTGTGATGCTTTTGCAGCCAGTGCTTCGCACAAGCAAGGTGCGTGAAGGTGCTTGCCGTGTAGTGTTGCTTGGGGATATGTCCCGCAGCATGAGCGTACGGGACATGCCTGAAGGGCGGAGCCGCCGTGAATGCCTGACATTGGTGCAGTGCGAAGGCTTTTCCCAGCGCGTGGAGAAGATTGGCTTTGCAGGCGAGATGAGGCGGGTGCCTGACTTTGAGGGCGAACGGATTCTGCCTGGTGCAAGTCCCATCGGCAGCCATTTGGAGGAGTTACTGGAGGGCGAGGAGCGTTCCCTGCCCATTGGCGCATTGGTGCTGCTGAGCGACGGAGTTTGCAATGGCGGAACGGATGTGCTCGCAGTCGCGAAGGAATACGCGCGGCGTGGCATTCCAATAAGTTGCGTGGGAATAGGCGGTGCTGGCGATGAGCTGGACTATGGCGTGACCTGGAAGGAGCCATCGCTAAAGACACAGCGTGATGCGGAATGCAGTCTTACGGCACTGGTGAATGGCGGCAGGGCAGGGGAACTGAAGGTGACCTTGTCCGAGACGGGTAATATCCTGGAGCAGAGGACACTGCATTTCAAAGGCGGGACAGAAGCGCTGGATTTCACGGTTAAGCCTCGCACAGAGGGCTTTCACTCATACAAAGTCACGGTTGAGGTCAGCGAAAAAGAGGCGCGAGTGGACAACAATGCGGCCTTTGCGGTGGTGGAGGCATTGCCGCCGCCACAATTCAGGATTTTGTTTCTGCTGGGCGGCCTGGATTGGGAGCAGCGTTTCCTGAACCAGTTTACCGCAGTAAATCCGCAGTTTACGGCCTCCGTGATTACCGCAGTTGGGGATAAACATTTCATAGCGACGGGCTTCCCTGAAAATGTACGCCCACCGGAAAATTCATTCCCTCTGGATACTGCATTTTACGATGATTTTGATATAGTATGCCTTGATGCCAGGGCGGTGCCGTTTCTGGAAGAAAAGGGCTTGCTTGCAATACGGGCCTTCGTGGAGAACAAGGGCGGCGGCCTTCTGGTGCGGGGGGCTTTGGATAAATTGCCTGAAACACTGTCATCCATGCTGCCTGCGCAGGGAGTGCAGTTTGCGCAATCCGTCATGCCTGCGAAGCTGCGCTTATGCCAGGATGCTCTGCTTGCAAAAAACGTGAATAACTTGAATGCATTTGCATCGGGCGTGTTTCTGAAGCAGGGGGAGCCATTCGGAATCTTGCAGGGCTTGAAGAGGTCGGCCAGGCCGATGGCATTGGTGGATTTCCAGTATGGCATGGGGCTTCCGCTGGTGGCGGGGCTTCCATTCGGGGCAGGGCGTGTGGCGCAGACTGGGCTGGAGAGCACCTGGCGCTGGAGGCTTGCGGGAAACAAGCTGCATGACGCCTGGTGGGCTGCGTTGTTCCAGTGGCTCGCAGAGGCGGCAAGGCCAAGAGTGCGGGAACTGAACGGGCGGCTTGCCGAGGTGGGGGAGGAATTTGCTCTGGAATTGCATGTGCTGGATGATGAATTCAATCCTGCGGCAAACGCCACCGTGAATGCCCGTGTAAGTTGTCCCAATGGTACGGTGCAGGAACTGGTGCTGGAGGCTGCTGCGGACGAGGAGGGGCGCTATTCGGCATTGATGTATCCAGAGCTTGAAGGGGAGTACCGTGTGCAGTATAGTATCGCCTTGCCTGGGCGGACGCTGTCCAGGGAGGCGTTCTTTGTGGCGGCGCCGGCGGGACGCGAGATGGAGAGGACCGCGTTCAACGAGGCGCTGCTGAGGGATGTGGCTCGCATCACGGGCGGGCGCTATTTTGCATACGGCGAGTTTGAGGCGGGCAAGGTGCCCTTGTCTGCCAACATACCTGCAAGCACAAGCACGAGGCACCTGGCTTCAACTTGGGTGATGGCGGCGGTGTTTGCATGTTCGGCGGTATTGCTGTGCCTGTTCAGGAGGCGCTTCGGGCTGAAATGAGATGTTTCGCGGGCAAAAATGCCCGCGCACAGAACCCAAAAATGCCCGCGCACAGAACCACGCACCTTAAAATTTTAATAATTCTCTTGGCGTGTTTACGCTAAGGCTACCTGAGTGGGCGCCGCCTCGG
>JAFZZD010000010.1 GCA_017615955.1 Victivallales bacterium | reverse complement strand
TGTGTGCGTGTTTTCGCTAAGGCAACCTGAGTGGGCGCCGCCTCGGCGCCCACATTAAATTGCGCAGGTTGCCTGTGGCGGCCAGGCTTGCTTCCGCCATTTCAGGTGTGATTTTGCGCGCAGAATACCATACACACTGCGCGAATTGGGCGACAGTCATATAATAACTTCTAGGCTCTGCCTCCCTTATGGCAAGGCCTTTTTCCACCACGTCGCCCTTTGGTATGTGTCTATATCTCATTGCCAGCAGGATGCCATTATGGCGCTGGCAACATTCAATGCAAAGACTTGGGTTGCTGTTTCGGGCGAACTGTGCCCTGCGCCACAGCCACGCGCATTTCAGGCGGCTGGTGCAGCCCTTCAGCCACTGTGAGATTGCGGTGCTCCACATCCAGCAGACAACAAGCAGACCACCTATAGCGATTATAAGATAATGCCACTTTGCCTTCAGGCTGTAGAAGCGTATTATTCTCCAGTACAGCCATTCCTTTAGCCTGTGCCAGAATGCCTCTGTCATCTTGACTGCCTTGTCCCAGAGTTCGCCCAGTTTCTCCAGACCAATGGAAACTGCGGCCTTTGCGAATGCGATTGCCTCCGGCGAGTCATCCCGGTTGGCGCGTTCCTCGATGCTGGACATGAGGTCCTTGTTCTCATAGAGATAGGCTTTTGCATTCTTGCTTGTCTCTGCCTGGGCGACAACCTGCTCCTTTGGGCTGCCAAAGTTGTCTGGCGACAGTTCTGGCGACTTGGATTTCCATGTGTCGCCAAATGGGTCGAACCGGTTCTGCAGACGGCGGTTGTTGTCGCCAATGCGGAGATTGCCAGGCGCCACGCCATCGTAGGTAAGCCATCCGTATGGCTCAATGAAGACCTGCGCCCAGGCGTGTGCGTGGTACTGGTATATCTCAAAGCAGTTTGACAACATATTGTAGTTGCCGGGCGAGTATCCTGTTGCAAGCCTGGAGTACAGTCCATTCATGCGGGCGAGCATCACCATCGCCTGTGCGAAATGGCGGCAGCTGCCCTCCTTGCTTTTGAACAGAAAGTAATTTACAGCCTCCTCCGTTGCAGGTATGTCAGGCGCCTCCGCATTGTATTTATAGGTTTTGCGGAGATAGTCCCTGATCGCGTCCGCCTTTTCCATGGGCGTATTCGCATTTTGCGTGATTTTCATGGCCAGTTCCAGCAGTTGCGGAGTCCTGACCTTTTGCGGCACGGTCCTGCAATTCCAGCCAAAGTTGTGGGGCGGCTCGTTCCAGGGGCGGGGACGCTGCTTCAAATCGTATGCGGGTACCATTGATTCCACGCTGTAAACTGGCAGGTTGGCACCCGCATTGGAGGCCATGAACAGATATGCCACACTGTCCTTCTGCCTCACAATCGAGCGGTCTGTGCTGACCCTTGATGCAATCATTCCGCCCATTTCAAGTTTGGTGGGACGGTATGCGTACGGCAAGTAGCAGTTCTGCCTGCGAATGATAGCAATGTGCTGGTTCACCAGTACCAGGTCCTGTGGTTCGTATGCGTCCAGTGCGCTGTCTCCTTTCTTCAGCATTTCGGAGCGTGTCCACATATCGCCATCGTAGGTATCGTATATCTGCGCCACCCAGTACAGCTTTGCCGTGGTGTATGCCTGGAACAGCAGTTCCTCGCCCTGCCCTTCGCCGGCGCCGTTCCTTGCGCTGAATTCGCCCTTTGCCTCCATGAATGCCTTGTTTCTTGCGGAGGCGTCCTTTATGCTAAGGTGCGAGTTCACATCGGCGCCATCGCCCTCGTTGCCAGGGAGCAGTTTTTTTGCTGGGGCGAGCCATTTGCCGCACAACTGCGGGAATTCGTGTTCCTGTCCTGTCTGGAATGAAACAGGGAGAATGCCGCGTGTGCGAACGCTGCGCAGCACAACCTTCCTCATGCCAACCACGGCAATTGCCAGAGCCAGGGCAAAGTGTGCCAGGCAGGCCAGTATATTGCGCTTGCCGCAGGTGCCGTATTCCGCGCCCAGTGCCTGGTTTCTGCTGGTGTAGAACAAAATGCACAGGACTATGCACAATGCCACGAAAGAGGGGAAGTAGATGTCCCTGCCAGGATGCAAGCCGCCATAAAGTCCCAATGCAAGCGACAGCGTGGCCAGCACCCAGTGCTCGCCAATGCGCCCGCCAATAAGCAGCGCAATGCAGAATGCCGCCGCGCATTCCACCAGGACTATATCCACTTGTATCACGCCTGATTTTGTTGCGAACCATTGCAGTCCTGCCACGGCAAGGGCAATCTGCAAGGAGAAGCGCAGCCAGTCCGGGTAGAAGCGGTATGGGATTCTGGAGATTGCCATTGCCAGCGGCGCGGCTCCCAGGGCGCACAGCGTCAGTATGCTGTTGCCAACCTGCCATAAGGCGCAGATTATGCCTAGTTCAAATGCCAGTAGGCAAATGAACTGCATCAGCAACGGCACTATTATGTCATTTTCCTTTTGCATTTATTTTGTATGTGGGCGCCGAGGCGGCGCTGTAAGGTTTCCAGATGCCTGGGTTGTCCATGTGGGCGCCAAAGTGGCGCCCACTCAAGTTGAACAACTTGTATGTTTTCATCTGTTGGATAATTGCACAGGTTGGCCAACTCGTGCTGGGAGATAGAACTTTGCTTTTCAGGTTGGTCAACCTGAGTGGGCGCCGAGGCGGC
>JAFZZD010000100.1 GCA_017615955.1 Victivallales bacterium | reverse complement strand
GGACTACCCAGCCAGCATCTCCTACCAGTCCCCGTGGGCGAAGGACTACAAGTGCGTGGAGGACTACTTCGCGCGTCTTGGCGCAGTGATGACAGAGGGCGAGGAAGTCAGGGAACTTCTGGTGATACATCCAGTGGAATCCATCTGGAGCACAGTGGTTCTGGAAAAGGGCAAGCCAATCAAGAGGGTCACTGACTTTGACAAGGACTTCATCAAGCTCACAAACAAGCTCTATGCAGAGAACATCGACTTTGACTTCGGCGACGAGGAACTGCTCTCGCGCCATGGTTCGGTGAAGGGCAAGAAACTGCAACTGGCCAAGGCCAAGTACAGCGCCGTCCTCATCCCAGATGTGAAGACGCTGCGCAGCAGCACAATCACGCTTCTGGAGCGTTACATTGCGGCTGGCGGCACCGTGTTCTGCATGGGCAAGGCCCCCAAGTACGTGGATGCAGTCAAGTCCGATGCCGCAGCAAAGCTGTATGGTCAAATCAAGAAGCTGACTCTGGCAAAGCTGGGCATTGAATTAGAGGCACTCTGCCGCCGTGTGTCAATAGTGGACAATACCAAGAAGGTCCAGGTGGAGCCTGTGATCTACAGAATGACAGAAGGCAAGGATTTCTGCCAGTTATTCACCTGCAACCTGGGCATGAACATGCCTGATGACGTATTCAAGGCACCATTCGTGCGCGACCGCACGTTAGTCTTCCCTGATGTCACCATCAAAATCAAGACTGCAATCAAGGGCGACGTGTATGAACTGCTGCCGCTCACGGGCGAAATCAAAGCTGTGGATTACCAGCGCAAAGGAGATGAATACACCTTCGCCACCAGCTATGACGAACTTGGCTCCAGGCTCTTCGTCATCAGCGCCATAAAGCCCAAGGGCTTCGCCAAAGCCAAGACAAATGCAAAACCTGTACAAAAAATCACCGTTCCGGCTGGACCATGGAAGATACAGTTCAGCGAAAACAATGTGCTGCTCCTGGACAAGGCAAGGCGCGCCATCGGCGGGGACAAGATGAGCAAGGACGAGCAATACATCCTGCTAATCGACGACGAGGCCAGGGACAAGCTGGGCGTGCAGCAGCGCGGCGGCGCAATGGTGCAGCCATACCTGCGCCATGACGGCAGCGCCAAGAAGTCCATCAAGGTCAAATTGGAATACCGCTTTGACGTGAAGGAACTGCCCAAGGGAGCCTGCCACCTGGCATTGGAAAATCCAGAACTCTGCACCGTGAAATTGAACGGCGTTAAGCTGGAGAAGGAGAATGGCTGGTGGGTGGACCTCTGCATACGGAAACTGGCAGTCCCCAAAGGTGCGCTGAAGTGCGGTGCCAACAAGCTCACAGTGGAATGCGACTACAACGAGGAAATGCCGGGCCTGGAGGCAATGTATCTCCTGGGTGACTTCGGCGTGGATGACAAGGATGCCATCTGCAAGGTACCAACCACATTGGTGGCTGGCGATTGGTGCAAGCAGGGTCTGCCATACTACGCAGGAAACCTGACATACAAGATGCCTCTTGGCAAAATCGCAAAGGGCAAGGGCAGATGCGTGCTCAGCATCGGCGAATGGCGCGGCGTGGCACTGAAAGTGCGCGTCAACGGCGGCGAATACAAGATGCTGCCATGGCCGCCATACGAACTGGACATCACAGACGACCTGAAGTTCGACGGCAAGGACACGGCGGAAATCACCGTCATCGGCCACAGGCGCAATGCCTTCGGCCCATTCTACTACACGGAACCCACACCAGCCTGGACGGGCGCCGAATGCCTCAAGGCATACCTGCATCCAGACAGATACCTGGTGCCAGTTGGCCTCATCAAACCATAACGTACCAAAGTTTGAGTGGGTGCCGCCTCGGCGCCCACTCAAGTTGCCATAGCGTAAAATTCGCCGAGAGAATTATTATTATGATTCTATATGCGCTGTTCCCGCTAAGGCAACCTGAGTGGGCGCCGCCTCGGCGCCCACATAAACCTCGGCGCCCACATAATAACCATGAAAAGCATATCCGCACCATTTATTCCAGGCAACCACACACTGATTGGCGATCTGAGCACCCCAGTGTGGGACAAGGCAACTGCCTTTGACGATTTCCAGCTGTACATGCATGAGGGCTCGCCCGTTACAGCCCGCACGGAAATACGCCTGTTCCACAACGGGCATTCCCTCTTCGTCGGCATGAAATGCCATGAGCCGACTGGAGAAATCCATTCAGGCGCGGTTGGTTTCGCAAACCTGGACAGGATAGAGTTTTTCCTTGGAAGCATGGAGCCATTCCCTTCCTGCATACAGTACGCAGTCGCCCCTGGCGGAATGCGCTATTCAGGCGATGGCGACGCGGATGCCTGGCATTCAGCAACAGCCATGCGAAACGACGGCTGGACTGCCGAGGCGGAGATTCCATTCACCAAGTTCCACTGCTTCAACATGACATGCCGCTTCAACATCTGCCGCTACAGGGTGGAGGCAGCCGAGCAGCAGGTATGGGCTGAAGTGGGGGCTGACTTCCTCTCCATCGCCCGCTTTGGCGAAATCTGCCTGGATTCATACGATGCAGCAGCCCGTGCAAAGTTCAACTACTACGGCGATGAGCCGCTGAACCGTCAAGCATACGAAAAACTCTGCCAGCTCAACACCACGCCCAGTCACCAGCTGCGCTATGGGCCTTGGCTGTACGATCCAGCCTGCGATGCAATGACCGTTGGCTGGTACAATGCAGGCGGCTCGCCTTCCGCACTGGAATACCGCAAGAAAGGCGAAGAGCAGTTCAAGGTGGCGTTTTCCCATTACGAGGCAGGAGTATGGGACAAGGGACGGCAACTGCACAAGGTACGCCTTACACAACTTGAGCCAGGAGCGGAATACGAATACCGTGTGCGCAACTACCTGCCAGACGCGAAGACGTTCCATTGCTATCCAGAGGGTACACCGCTTTCATTCACGCTGACCTCCCCTGACACAAAAGAGTGCCGCTTCCTGATATTCACAGACATACATGGGAAGAAGTGCGACCTTGAGCGTTTTCTACAAGAAAGCAAACTGCTGTCAAAATGCGACTTCATCGTGAACATGGGGGACATGATTACCAACAGCAACGGCTGCGTCCCCATATTCGAGGGCTATCTGGAAGGCGAGACCTTCTTCGTCTCCAGGCATCCCATGTTCAACCTGCGGGGCAACCACGAATCCCGCGGCATCCTGCCCACCAGCTATCTGGAGTTGTTCGGGCACGAGGGCGGCAAGTCCTATTTCATGTACTACGTAGGCAAACTGTGCATAATCGGCCTTGACGGCGGCGAGGACTATCTGTGTGACTTCAACCTGCCCTACATCCAGGAGCAGAATAAATGGCTACAGGAAATAATCAAAACCGAGGCGTTCCAGACTGCGGAAAAACGGGTGCTGCTGACACACATGCCTCTTTTGCAAAAGCAGAAATACACGAAAGTCGTGCAAATGCTGCTGGACGGCGTATTCATTGGGGACAGGCCACTTGCCACCATTGACGTAATGCTTTCAGGCCACACCCACCGCGCCTCGTACACGGAACCCAACAAGGACACCTACACCTGCTTCTACCTGGACGGCGAAGGACAGGATGAATGCATACCAGTGCCATTCCCCATAGTCTGCAACAGCGGTCCAGGCAACTCGTCGCCCAATTTCACGGCACTGTATGTGGAATATTCAGAAGGCAAACTGAAGGTGGGCATCATCCTGCCAGATGAAGACAAAGTCCTCCGCTCATTCAGTTTCTGAATACAACCACGAAGAGTATTCCGCCGCCATTCTGCATAAGGCAATTGGCAATTGATACTGTAGGCTGTTCTCAGGCGTTTTCGCTCGCGTTTAACATTGGTCGCTGAGTTTGCGGAAGGCACGCCACAGGAAAATCACGCATCCTATGGAGATGAGAATCCAGGAGAGCGGAAGCGCCAGCAATAGCATTCCCATGGTTCTGTGCATCGGGAACACAAGCAATATCCACCCGATTCTGAAGAAGCAGGCACCAAAGAGCACTATGACAAACGCAGCGGTGGAATGCCCCGAACCGCGCATGGTGCCAGTCAAGGCATTCATAAGCCCGCCAGAGAAATAGAACGGCAACATCACAGCCAATCGCTTCAAGCCCCATTCAATAACGCCTGGTTCTGCCTTGCCGTAGAGGGAAAGCAATTGCCGCCCGAAGCACAGCATCAGCAAGGAAAGGACGCCCATGGTCACCGTTGCGGTGACGCAGCAGTAAATGGTGCCTTTCTTCAGGCGACTGAACTTCTTGCCGCCCACATTCTGCGCCGAAAAGCTGATCGCGGTCTGATGGAAGCCGGCATCAACGGCACTTAGCAGACTGTCAAGCGAGCGAGCGGCTATGTAGCCAGCCAGCACCAGTGGGCCAAAGGAATTCATGCAAGTCTGTATCACGATGTTGGCTATGTTGAAGCTGAAGCTCTGCAGACCAGAGGGTACTCCTATACCCAGCATCCTCCCGAAAATCTGCCAATTTATGCGCAGCTTGCTCAAAGGCAGGCCATTGACCTCATCCATGCGCGCTATCGTCATCCACACCAGAATCGCGGATATCGCCTTGGACACGACTGTGGCAAAAGCCACGCCGTCCACATCACGGTGGAAGAACACCACGAATATCACATTCAGCACCACATTCACAATGCCCGCGAATGTCAGGAACACCAGGGGACGCCGTGTATCGCCTACAGCACGGAGAAATGCCGCGCCAAAATTGTATGCACTTGTGAATACCATGCCGCTAAAAAGTATGCGCATGTATTTTATGGAGAGTGGCAGGATTTCTGGAGGCGTATTCATCATCTTAAGCAGATACGGGCAGGCGATGACGCCAATCATTCCCAAGGCAAAACCGCCAGCCACAGCCACTGTGAAACTGGTGCGTGCCGTATTGCGGAGAAGCGTCATGTCCTTGGCGCCGAAGGCATTGCTGGCCACAACATTGCCGCCCACAGAAAGGCCGAAGAAGAACATTGTCAGCAGATTGGTCAAGGAAGAGGTGGCACCCACGCCAGCCAATGCCTTGGAGGAAGCAAAGCGCCCCACCACCATGTAATCTGCCGTGTTGAATGCAAGCTGCAAAAGCAACATTCCTATCAGAGGCAAACTAAACAGCACCAATTTACTGAAAATAGGTCCGTTGCAGAAGTCAATTGTGTATTTTTTTGGCATATTTTCAATGTCGCGATTTGTATTATGCGGCAAACCCGTGTAATTTGTGCGCTTGTACGCGGAAAAACCAGGCATGCGCAATTTTGCAACAACAAAGTTGGGAAATTAATGCACCTTGGCATTTTTGCAAACCCAATACAGTTTTTTTTGTTCTGCGCGGCTGTCCTGCGCGGCCAGAGGCCGCGCATCAGGACGCGGGACTGCCAT
>JAFZZD010000099.1 GCA_017615955.1 Victivallales bacterium | reverse complement strand
TTGCAGCACATCAAACTGCATGACAATCAGTCTGAGTCCTTGTATGTGCAGGCCGACGATTTCTATTTCACGCAGCACAGGCTTTTTGACCTTGCCTTGGTTTTCTATCAGCAAGGCGGCAAAAAACTGTACATTGACGAAATCCACAAATACCGAAACTGGTCAATGGAGATCAAGAGCATATACGACAGGATTCCAGACCTGCGGATTGTTTACACGGGGTCCTCGATCCTTGAACTAGAGCAGGGCGGGGCGGACTTGAGCAGACGCAGACTTGAATATACCCTTAACGGTCTTTCCCTGCGAGAATACGTGAATATCTCAAATGGTCTCAATCTGCGTGCGCATTCATTGTCGGATATCCTCAGGGGAGAGGTGGAGTTTCCGCTAAAGGAGATACGTCCGCTTCAGCAGTTGTCAAACTACCTCAGGGCAGGATACTATCCATATTTTCAGGAGGGCAGCTACGAGATGCGATTGAACGGAGTCATCAAGCAGGTGGCTGAGTTTGACATTCCGCAATTTGCAGATTTCAACGTTGCTTCCATACAGAAACTAAAGAAGCTGCTCTATGTTCTCGCGCAAAGTGTGCCTCTCAAGCCAAACTACTCGAAACTGGAGCGGGACTTGGGCATAAGCCGCAATGCGCTTCCAAACTATATGCATCTTCTTGAGAAAGCAGGGCTTATAAGCCTGCTGCCTGAAAAGGCCAACGGCTTGAAGCAACTGGAGAAGATTGAAAAGGTCTATCTGCAGAATCCGAATATTGCATACTCGCTTTCCGCAAACGCGCCAGACAAAGGCTCTTTGCGAGAAAGCATATTCTTCGCATGGATGCGGGTGGCGCATCAAATCACATCCTCTCCAGTTTCGGATTTCGAGTCTGAAGGCTGCACATTTGAAGTCGGCGGCAGGAACAAGGGCCGTCGCCAACTAAATGCCGTCGCTCCGCAGAATGCATACGTTGTGAAAGACGACATCGAGCACTCCACTAACCACAATATACCGATCTGGATGTTTGGCTTCCTGTATTGATTCCGACTAATACAAAGATAATAATCAATCTTCTTTTGCATAATGAAGCACTTCATCCTCAAACTCTTCTTCTGGGACACGCCAGGGCAGGGCGCGTTATTCGCGTTGACGTTTTTCTTTGTGTGTAGTGCCTTGTGGTTCACGCTGTACCAGTCACTGTGGCTGTCAAACTGCGGAATTGTCCAGTTGAATATCATGAGCGAGAGGTTAGGGCGTGAGATTCTCGTATGGGCAGTTGTGCAGATGCTGATTGCCGCCTATTCCCTGGCGGTATTCAGCCGTGCAATATGGCTTCTGTGCAAAAGTTGTCATTTACTCCACAATTATCGCCCATTGCTTTGTGTATTTCCATCCATTGCGCTATGCGTATGCTGTGGCCTTTTCTGTCTGGTTCCGTTCTTTTCGTTGCTGAAAGTCTTTTCCCCTTATGGGAGTCCCTTCAGCAGCACTCCTAGATGGATAGCCCTGTTTTCCTGTTTGCCACCTTGGTGCTGGGGATTTGTCTATCTTGTTGCCGTGCTGCTGATGACATTGGGCGGTTTTTCCATTGTGGCGTCCGTGGCACGGGGGACAGGCGTCGCCTTGCGCCAAGCCGTCTGCAAGCCAGCGATTGCGCTGTGGGGAGTGTTCTGGTCTGCCTATTTTCTGTTTTTAGTCCTGGCGCTTGTGCAAAGCGCAGCTCTTTCGAAAGTGCGTTCACTGATTGAGAAACGCTTCGGCTATTCGCTGACCGCCGAGGGACTGCGGGAATATTACCAGAAAATGGGGCCTGCTGACGCCGAATGGTGGGAACGCTTCAAAGAAACGGCAAAGTTGCCGTCAAAGCTCCCCATTGGAGACTCCGTTCTGGAATATTGGGACGGACGCGCACCAGACCAGTTGACGCCTCAGTTCCTGTCTGCCTTCGATGACTACTGCAAGAGCAATGAGGCGTCTCTTCAGGAAGCCGAGAAATGCTTTGATTCGGTACCTCCATTGCCACAGTACAATTTTGTCCCAGGCAAGCTAATCGCTATGGTTTCCGGGCAATTCAGCTTATGCAGGCAATTCACGCGTCTGGAACTGAGCCGAATGCGCGTCTTTCTGATGAAGCAGGACAAGGCAAATGCCCTGCGTGCCTACCAGCGCATTTCCAATTGCACGAAACATCTTCAACGCGAGCCATTTGTGATTGGCAGCCTGGTATGGATAGCAATCGAAAAGATTCGTCTGGAGGCGATGGAAAGGCTATTGGAATCGCGTCTGCTGACGGAGGATGACTTGCGGGCGCTTGCCGCTGATTTGACAATGTTGGAGGAGCGCATTCCTGTGATTCAGCAGCAGGCCATGTACACAGAGGCGACTTTCGGGCAGGATGCCTTCTTGGGAATGGAGACGGGAAATGCCCCTGATGCCACCATTGCGTTTGCTCAGCTTCGCTGGTTCTATC
The DNA here is from genome assembly GCA_017615955.1 of Victivallales bacterium. The sequence goes on along the minus strand of JAFZZD010000099.1, from coordinate 2,534 downwards.
CGCAGTTGTGGCTTCAGGCCGCACAAGACAAAATGTATATCCTGCAGCAATATGTGCAGGAGGATTTCACACACTGGCAAGACACACCGCCGCCATCAGCATACATTTTCAGCAACATGTTGAATCCTGCGCTGAAATCTACAGGAAACAAGTTCAATGCCTTGGCCTCTCGGGCTAGGGCGATGCAGGCCTTGCTGCGGGCGGAGGCATATCGCCGTGAGCATGGCGATTATCCTGAAACGCTGCCCGATTTGCCGATTGACCCGTTCACAGGCAAGCCAATGCTTTACCGATATGGAACAGCGGAAATCACAGAATACGTGCTCCAGCCAACCGAGGAAGCCACCCTGGATGAAGATGGGAAGAAATATGAACTGAAGCCCCATCCCAGGCAGACGAGATGCGTCCAGGTCTGGAGCATTGGACCCAACGGCAAGGACGAAGAGGGAAGGGGCAGTGGCGATGACTGCTGCGTAAGAATCAGGCTGGAGTAGTTATCCCAATTGAGTGTTTCTGTGTACCCTTGCTATTCATGTGCGCGGCCATCTCCGCGCATTCAGGACGTTATATTTCCATGCAACCATTGGGGATTGGAAGTCCAGCGTCGTGAATGCACGGTCAATAGGCCGTGCACATGGACGTCAATGACAAATGGAAAACCAAGGTGGGCAGAGCAGTTTTGAGGAATAGGAGACAGAGGCGAAGATGAGACCGATTGTTTGGAGTTATGGAATGCAGAGCAGGGGCGGTTCCAGGATAGGGGAGCGTCCCGACATAGAAGGGGCGGTACAGGCATTTGCGGACATCGGGGGCAAGGAGGCGATTGTATTTGCCAAGGACCACACTGGCTTCTGCTTCTATCCCACAAAGATAGGCGTTCCGCATCCGAAGCTGAAGGTCAATCTCACCAGGGAAATGACGGAGGCATTGCACAGGCGAGGCATGAAGTCAATTGCCTATTTCAACATTGGAATGGATGGCGAGGCGGCGCGGAAGCATCCCGAGTACAGCAGGTACTCTGCGCCTGGAAAAAGACTGATTACCGAGGACCATTATGCGGAGGTGTGCATATTCGGCCCCTGCTACAGGGAATACATAAAGCCTCTGGTAAAGGAGATTTTCCTTGAGAACGATGTGGACGGCATATTCTTCGACCCAACAGGCTGCTTCGACTACTGCTGCTGCGAGACCTGCAAGGAGCAGTTCAGGCAGGAGTTCGGCGAGGAATTGCGCCCGCCACTTGACACGCCGGAGGACACGGCGTACTGGGCCAAGTACGGACGCTTCCTTGGTGGGCGCATACGGAAGTTCATTGCGGACATACGCGACGAGATACATTCCTACAGGCCAAACGCCAGAGTCATATTCAACCATATAGGCGGTCCATTCGGGCAGAATGTGGATTGGCCGGGCGTCAATGACGAAGGCGGGATTTCCTGCGACCCGCTGGCGGCATATCCGCTGACATCGCTGTTCGCCAACTACACAGGCGCACTCCCCAAAAATGGTGATGTGTTCATAGAGCGCTTTGCCCGCTGCTGGGGGGACCGTTCCAATCTGGACGACCTGACCTTGCAGTACAAGTGCGCTTCAATTTTCATGTATGGCGCGGGTGCCTGCCTGGGAGACAGGATGCACCCAGACTGTTCACTGGCGCTGGGGTCCGAACACGCTATGAAGTGCATTGGGAAGCTCTGGAAGGAAATGAATGCCCTTATTCCAGGCACGGCAGAACGGGACGCGGACATTGTTTACCTTATTTCAAAAACATACATGCAAGGGCGTTTTGGCGAAAATGCCGGCTACAGGCATGGTGACGATGAATTGATGCAGCGGGATGTGATAGGCTATCTCGGCGGCTACAGAATGATGGTGGACTGCGGGCGCAGCTTCACTGTGACGCCAGAACTGCTGCTGGGCAGGCAGCTGCGGAAGGGACGCCTGCTTGTTGTCCCAACGCTTAAATGGATGAAAGGCAATGTGGAGGCGGCGGTCAGGCGTTTTGTTGAGGACGGCGGCAAGGTGCTGTTCCTGGAGCATGTGCCTGTGCTGGATGATGGCACGATTCCTGACTTCATGGGCATTGCATCCGTGGAGGACAAGCCATGCCAGCCTTGCGTGTATCTGCCAGACTGGGGCAATGAACGGCCTATGGACATAGAGCGTCCCCTGGTTGAAGGGGACATTCGCCGCATCACGCTATCCACTGCAGAGGCAGTGCTTTATGGCTTTCCACAATATGACCTTTCGCGCATGGGCGCGGGCTACAACTCCTCGGCGGACGCCCCCTGGGATGTGCCGTTGCTGACTCGCAACAGATACGGCCAGGGCGAAGTGTATTTCCTCAATGCGCCCTTGTTCACAGACTACTTGGCTGGACATCCTGACCAGCTGCGCTGGACCAGGCTCCTGTTCAAGCACATTTTCCCAGAAGGGCGCCTGTTCTTGGACAGCGAAGGCGGCAATGTGGAAATAGCCTCATATCGTTGTTCGGACAAGACAAGCCTGTATGTGCTGCTGAATCATGGCGGAAG
>JAFZZD010000098.1 GCA_017615955.1 Victivallales bacterium | reverse complement strand
TCTTACGTTAAAGATGGATACTTGAGCAGTCACCATCTGCGGATATGTAGGATTTTTGAAATTGGTGCTTTGATTGATAGAATAGACGTTTATTAAGCTGGAGAAACGAAATGAAGTTGCATTTGTTTTTGTGTTTTCTTGTTCTGGCGTTACTGTCCGCCGCGGCGGAGAATGAACTTTTCAAGAACCCCAGGCTGGAGAAGAATGCCGCCGGATGGGCGAACTGGGGAAGCAAGATGGGCTTGAAACTGGTCAGCGTACAGGAGGGATTGCACGTAACAGCCATTGGCCCCAAACTCAACCAGGGACCTGCGCAGACCTTGAAGCTGAAGCCTGGCTATGAATACGAGTATTCCTGCAAAATCAAGGGTAAACTCGCTGAAAATGCGCAGGTGGAGGTTCTCCATTGGTATTTTACGCAGACGAAGAGGAGCGGCTGCCTGAGGAAGCTGCGTGGCGAATTTGACTGGTGGGAGCACAAGGTGAAGTTCACAGTCCCTGCGGATTGCGACGGCAATACGGTGCTGCGCCCGATTATTATGACGGGACCTGGCGAGATTACGATGGAATGGGCCTCCTTGAAGGAAATTGGCGAGAAGCTGGCCACGAAAAAGGAAGAGGGCAAAATACCGGAAATTGTGCCAGTCGTGCATCCAAAGAAGGTCATTGACCTGTCCAAGGAGCAGCCGGTGAACGTGCGCATGCACATCAATGAGAAGGTGTCGCAACCAGTCCAGGGATGCTTGGTGGAGAATCAGGACGGTACCTTTGTCATCAATTACAAGTTTCCAACGCTCGGGCATGACGCGGTGATGTTTGACATTGCCAAGGAACTGGATTCATGCAAGAAGGTTTCCATGGAGATCACATCCAACGGCAAAGGGCATAGGCTGTTTTTCGTGCTGACCGACAAGAGCGGCGAGGCGCATCTGACAAACAAGCCAATCATGCTGACATTCCAGGGCAGCAAGAAAATCGACATGGTGATCCCCCTGCCTCCTGAAAAGCCATACGACATACTGGACAGCAATTGGGGCGGCGATGAAAACCAGCATCTGGATTTGCCCTTGAAAAGCCTGACAATCGTACTGGACGACTGCCCGGACGCATCAACGGATGCAGGCGTCATCTCAATCAAGGACCTTAAAGTGGGAAATTGGTGAGGCCATGAAAGTGAAATACTTCTTTTTGCTGTTGTTTCTGGCATTTGCCGTCAGTGCTGAAATCATCATCCCAAAGGCCAAGTCCACACCAAAACTTGACGGTGTGCTGGGACAGGGCGAATGGCCCGAACCACTGCCGTTTCCCTTCAAGAAAGTCGTCTCCATGGATGAGACCGAGGACAAAACCCAGGTTCGAATGCAGTATGACGATGAATATATATACGTTGCCTTGAGCAATACCACGGAGCACTCGTCCACAAATGCGGGCGTCTTCTCACAACCTCGCTATGAATTGCGTTTTGGGAAACTTCCTGAATTTAAAGTGTTTGCAGTCACGCTGGACGGCAGATATCTGTACCCCTCCGATGGATGGAATGCCGTGACCTGCAAGAGTGGCGTCATGGAGTGTCGCATTCCGCTGAAGCTGATTTCTGGATACCGCATCTATTCCACAAACATTGTGCGGGACAACGGTAGCTTCGGCACTTCGATGTTCCCTATTCCAAAGCCGTCATACAATGAACCCGATTATATGCGGAAGATTTACCTGGGTTCTCCCAAGGAGATTGCCGAGGCGGAGAAGAAACTGTTTTCCAATGAGCAGGCCTTCCAGTCCTCCAGGCTGGAATACTGCAAGCAGTTTGTGGGCAGAAAGGCGCCTGCGCTGGCGGGTGCCAAGGCCAGGAGCTTCAAAATTGGCGAGGAGTGGAAGCCGTACAAGTTCTTCACTGGCAAGGATTTCCATTTCATGTTCATTCCCCAATACGGCAAGATGGGAGTGGCCAGCTCTGGCACCCAGTTTGTCCCCAACAATCCCGACACGATCCCGCTGTTCCAGGACGCGGCATATCAGGTGCATGCCTGGTATCTTGACCGGGGCTTCAGGGACAAGGACCAGCCGATTGCCCGCCTGCTGAAAGACCCCGACACAAATCCCTCCGGCTACATCCTGAAGAAGACCTCCAATCCCATATTGTTTGAGACTGAGGGTGGCTACAACACCTTTGAAAAGGAGCTTAATGAGAAGAAGGAGAACCTGGAGGCATTTGTGAAGCAGTATGGCCATAGGCTGCTGGGGCTGACCTGTGACGAGTCCCTGGGACCCAATGGCGGCTTTCCGATGATGTGCGGGCTGGCGAAGATGACTCCAGCCGGCACGAAGGCTGAGGCGTATGAGCAGCTTCGCAAGCTGTGCTTTGACCCGGCCAGAACATATATCCGCGACTGGGCGGTATTCTATCCCGAGCTGGCGCCTTTCCGCTCGCCTGTCTCATGCACGCACACGGATCATATCTACCTGAGTTATGGCTTCGGCATGGCTGGCCAGGAATATGGCCCCCATCCCACGGACATGGCGTTGGCCCACTGCGTATCACGTGGCGCGGCGCGTCAATATGGCAAGCCCTTCCGCTACTACCTTACCGTGCATGACGACAAGCTGGTATTCCCCGGCTGCGAGAACAATCACAGGAACTATTCCCTCAATGACTACCGCTTTGCCCTGCGGCCAGGCACCAGGAAGTTCGGCATCTCAAAGAGAAAATCCACAATAATGGACACGGGGCCAGTGCAGGTCATCGCCTCCGCGTGCGGACCCAATTACGGCGTGCCCAAGGACGATTGGCGCCGCTGCTTCATCTACACGTACATGGCGGGCGGAAACATGTTCTTTGACGAATGCGGGCACTGGCTCATGTATGCCAACTACAATTGGAAGACCATAGACAAGGAAGATCCCCTGGCGGTCAATCTTCGCGAGCCGAAGAAGCATCTCTCCGACATGGGCGAGAGAATGGCGGACTTCTACGACCGCATTGTATGCAAGGAGGACCGCGGCGTGGTTTACGCTCCGATTGCATTATTGTGGGATTTGCATCACGGGTACTTCAGCAATTACACAGGGTCTCCCTGGGGATGCATTAATCTGACGGAGGGCGACCGCATGATGGGTGCCGTGGAGGGTGCCCTGTTCCCAAGGTCGGAGCGCATATACAACAACCGCGGTTTCCGCACAGGTCCATACGGCGACATCTTTGATGTCATCACCAACGATGCTTCCGCGAAGGTCATAGAGAATTACCCCGTGCTTATGTTCTGCGGAGATGTACCCGTGGATGCCGCGCTGGCTAAGAAGCTGGTGGATTATACCCGCAATGGCGGCACACTGGTTGTGAACTGGAAGCAATTTGAGCCATTCGCCTCGTTGTTCCCGGCGGATTTCCTGGGGGCCGATGTCTCCGCCTCTGAGCGCAGAAAGGCGAAATGCAGCTTCAGCACATTTTCAGGCAAGGCGCTTCTTGAGGAGCAGGACTTCTTCTACACGGTGGCGAAACTGCGCAAAGGGGCGCAGGCTGCTGTGTTCACTGGTGATGAACGCCAGGATCCGCTGGTCATCGTGTCCGATTATGGCAAGGGAAAGGTCATTTTCTCCACTCCTGATTTCCTCAAGGAGCAGTTCACCTCAAGGATGCTGAAGATATTCCATGACCTTATGGCCGCGCTGCGGGACCAGACGCTGCCCCTGAAGGTGGAAGGGGACGTGCAGTACATGGTGCACCGCAATCGCAAAGGCTGGGTGGTGTCGCTTTTCAACAACTATGGCTCAGGCTTCAACCGCAGCTGGGACAATCCACAGCACAAGAACGACCCGAAATACGACGTCACTGTCGCAATCAAGCCTGGCTTCAAATACAAGTCCGTCCGCGAATGGTTCACTGGCGGCAAGAGCCTGACTGTGAAGGTGCCAGCTGGCGATGTCAGGATTGTTGAGATTGTCCAATGATTAGTAGGCATAGAAGCTGTAGCAAAGCCTATATGTGAGCGCCGAAGCGGCGCTCACTCAGGTTGAACAACTTGTTCGTTTTCGCCTGTTGGACAAAGCACAGGTTGGCCAACCCGTGCGGAAAATTCATGGACTTTGCCTTGTGAGTTTTTCAACCTGAGTGAGCGCCGCTTCGGCGCTCATACGGACGCCCCGGCGCATGGAAATCCAAAGT
>JAFZZD010000097.1 GCA_017615955.1 Victivallales bacterium | reverse complement strand
GCGCCTCTGCGCCTCTGCGTTAAAGAAGGGTTCTGAACAGTTTTTGTTACTTGTATTCCAAGACGGCGCTGCCCTTTCTCTGGAGCGGTATGCTTATCGTATAAGGCAGGGTACGTCCCCTGAGGGTGATAGTCGCCTTCAGGTAGAACATTGCTCCAGAGAATTCACCTGGGATGACGGTGAAAGCGCACTCCGCCTTGCGGCTTCCAGTGGCGGGATCACGGAGGCTCGCCTTGTTAACCATGCAGCATTCATCCGCTGGCGACACCTTCCATCCATCCGGCAATTCCAGTTTTATGCTTACCATTGTCTCTATGAAGAAAGAATAGCTCATGCTGAAATACATCCTGATTGGCTTGCCTGGCTCAATGTCGGGGCACTGGTCAAAGCGAACAAAAATCACGCCGTACGGCAAGTCATAGCCCATCCTGTATTGAGGACGGGAAATTATCTCTTTTCTGACAAAATCACTGGACTTCTGCTTTTCCACATATCCCTCGGGTATTTCAGTGGGGCCATCCGTGAACTGGACCGTCTCGAAAATGGTGCTCATGGAATACAGCCTGGCCTGCCTGATTGTACGCTCGGTCAGTTCTGTGACGGTATGGGGTATGTCACCGCCAAGGTGGGAATTTGGATTAGGAAGAACGCAGCATGTTTGGATTGAATCGCCGATGGGCTTGGTCCACTTTTCGGGGATGCCGTTGATGCCAAGCATAATGCCCATCACTGCGCCAGCGGTGCCAGCGGTGCAATCGGTGTCATCGCCGCAATTCGCCGCCAGGCAGACCGCTTTTCCAAAGTCGCCTTCGCCATACAAAAGCCCCAATGTGGTGAAGCCCAGGTTGCCTGGCGCCTGGAACCAGCCCAAGTCCGCGCTGTCCTGGACTATCTTCTCCCGCGCCTCGGCAAATGGCACGTGCTTGTCATAGCAGTCGCAGGCCAGCCTTACTGCCTGCGCCACGCGGCTGTCCTCTGGAATGCGTGCCACGCCGAATTCAATCACGCTGCGCACATCGTCCAGCAGGAATGCGGCGGATTCCATGGAGGCGGTAAACATCTCCGCGTAAATACCCTCGCCGCAGTGGTCGATGCAGGAATCATAGTAGGCATATTTGCAGGCCACATCCGGCATGCCAGGGAAGAAGCATGCCCATATCTCGGAGCGGATCCAGGCGCCATTGCTCCATTTCCAGACATCATTGTTGCATGAGCCAGACATGGGCGGCATGAAACCGCGGGCAATATTGCATTTTGACACGCCATATTCATTCCAGGGGCCTATGTTCTCGTATGACCAGTATTCGGCGAGCACCCTTTCATTCAGGTTGAGTATGCCCTTTTCCTCGGCGGCGCGCAGCCAGAGAAGCTGCAAGTCCAAATCATCGTTGGGCAACGGCTTGCCATCCATCTTCTGCACATAGAAGGTAGCGTCGTTCATTTCACGCCTGCCCTCGAATGGACCTCCCAGCGTGCCGCCGATGTTCTTGCCCATCCAGCATCCCAGAACCTTGTCCCTGTACGTGTTCAGATTCAGTTTCAGCATAGTTTCAATACTCCAAAATTCTATCTTTACCTAACCACCTGCCATTGCTGCAGTATAATAGCCCGCGCCGTATTTGGCGCAGTCAAAGCATCGGGAATTGTTCCATTGGCCAATTCATTTATTTCATCGTCGCTGCATCGGAAAAGCACCTTCGTTGCGTTCCTGCCGTATATTGTCGCCAGTGTGGCCTGAGCCTTTGACATGCGGCGGCGCAGTCTCCAGTAGCGCAGCATAAGCCAGGCAAGCACGATTGGCGGCAACAGCCAGAAAATCCATACGGGCAGCTGCATTAAAAAGATATTGCATATCTGGGCAAGAAGCAGGACAAGAGTTGAACCCAACAGCATAAAACTGTCCCACTGGCTTAGGAAAATGCCTCCGATATACTTTCTGAACGAAGATTTGGAGGTGCAGTATGCAAAGGTTTCCTCGTATGCATTGGACAGCAGTGCCGCCCGTGCCACATGGCACATCTCATGCGCCATGAGTTCGTCCCGCCCGTAGATGAGCCAGCGCTGCCTGTTCTTGAAAGAACGCCTGATAATGAACATGGCAAAGAAGTCAGGCAAGAATGAAAACGAACAGCCGCCAAACAAGTAGGAGAAGCTGGGATTTATGAAGAAAGCGGGCACCCAGTCCGCCGCAAAGCCAAACAAGTCCAGGCATTGGGCATTGGCGCTGTCAAAGAAAGAGGGCTTGATGCGGTCTTTGGAGACCACCTCAATGCCCTCGATTTCATAATGCCCGTCCTTGGACAAGGCATCTTCCATTGCATTGATATTGCCTTGTAGCTTCCTTATTCGGGCAAGGTATTCCTCCACACTTTCACCTGCGCCGGCCAGAAGTCCTCTTCTGTCCAGCGCAAGCAGTGCTTCAGGCTTGCCGTCTATGCGAAATACCGTTTGCACAGACCTGGCCCTTACTCCTCATCTTCATTAGGCATCTTGAGCGACAGCAGGAATTCAATGTTGGACTTGAATTTCTTAAGGCGCTTGAGCAGCTCGTCCATGGCCTCCGTGCTTGTAAGTGCGCAGAATGCGCGACGCAATGCCCAGAGCCTCTTCAGCTCGTCCTCGTGCACCAGAAGTTCCTCTCGTCTGGTGCCGCTGGCTTCCACATCGATGGCGGGATACAGTCTCTTGTCCACCAGATGATGGTCCAGACGCAGTTCCATGTTGCCAGTGCCCTTGAATTCCTCGAATATGACCTCGTCCATCTTGCTGCCAGTATCCACCAGTGCTGTGGCAATGATGGTGAGGCTGCCGCCGTTTTCGATGTTGCGGGCCGCGCCGAAGAAGCGCTTCGGCTTGTGAAGAGCATTTGAATCCACACCGCCAGACAGGATGCGCCCGCTCTGGGGCTGCAAGGTATTGTACGCCCTGGCAAGCCTGGTTATGGAATCCAGCATGATCAGAACATGCTTTCCATGCTCAACCAGGCGCTTCGCCTTCTCTATCACCATTTCAGCCACCTGGACATGCTTTTCTGGAGTTTCGTCAAAGGTGGAACTCACCACTTCTGCCTTGACCTCGCGCTTCATGTCCGTCACTTCCTCGGGACGCTCGTCAATCAGCATGATTATGACCTCCACATCGGGGTCGTTGGCGATGATGCTGTTGGCGATCTTCTGCATGATCACGGTCTTGCCTGTACGCGGACCAGCCACAATCAGACCGCGCTGCCCACGCCCAATGGGCGTAACCATGTCGATTACACGAGTGGACATTTCCTCGGGGTCATGCTCCAAAATGAGGCGTTTCGTGGGGAAATACGGCGTCAACTGCTCAAAGGGTGTGATATGCTTCTTGCGTTCAGGGTCATCGCCATTGATGGTCTCAATGCTCATCAGCGAGAAACACTGCTCCACAATTGTGGGCTGTCTCATTCTGCCTACGATGGTATCGCCTGTCTTCAGCAAATATTTCTTGATCATGGCCGGGCTTACGAATATGTCCTCGCAGTCGATGGTATAGCTCTTGCGAACTCCGCGCAGGAAGCCAAAGCCATCACCCAGTATCTGCAAAACGCCGCGCACTTCAATGTAAATGCTGGGATCCGCGCCATAATGACGAGCCGCATGAAGCAGTATTTCCAGGCGAGTGGCGGTCTCCACATTCTCCATGTTGAGTTTCTGCCCAAGTGCAAGCATATCCTCCTTGCCCAGGCTCTGCATATCCTCGAACTTGATGCGCCTGGGTTCGGTAATGCCAGATTCCTCCATGCGCTGCCTCTCGCTTTCGCTGAAGCGCTCCATCTCCCTGATGTCGTCAATGCGTGGATTTCTGTTCGTGTAGTCGATAGGCCCTCTGCTAGTGCGTCGGCGGTTCCTCTGGTTGCGCTGCATTGCCATCTTGTTGCGCCCGCCGTTTTCCTGAAGCTCGCCCTCATCGCCTGCCTGACGCATATTGGAACTGCGCATCATGTTGCCATTGGCGGGACGGCGCAGACCAGTGTTGCCACCTTGGTTGCGGTACATCGGATTGCGCATGTTGTTCTGCTGGCGATATGCCGAGCCTGCGCTGCGGTAGCCCATGCCATCCTGACCAGTTGCCTCGCGTGGCTGAACGGAGGATTGGAAACCTGGCTGCACATTCGGCCTGGGATAGGACTTGTTTTCATAGCCCTCGGGTGCCTCGGTCATGGTGCGTGGTTGCAAGTCACGCCTTAAAAAGCGAGGCACATATTCATTTCTTTGGGGCAGTTGCTCAAAATTGTCCGCTGGCGGCGCCGCTGGTTCAGGTGCAGGTGGTGGAACCACCGCGCCCGCTTCCTGAGACGAGGCGGCACTTGCCTTCGGCGGCCTGCCCCTGCGTCTCTTGATTGGAGCCTCCCCGTCATTTTGGGGCGCACTGCTCAAAGATGTGTCATCATCGTAATTCATTTTCACCTGACTAATTTATTGCTTTATATCTATGATGAGGCTTTTGCCTCTGACGCGACATCAATGTCGCATTTTATGGAAAAACTTAATGTAGAAAACCCTGTTTCAATTACTGGAAACTGTTATGCCTAGGTCATCCAGCAAATACCTGCATTGCCTCTCAAGGCAATTCCAGTCGCAATCTGTAATTATGGCATAATCTGCCCTGACCATTTTCTCATCCATGGAAATCTGACTTTCCAGACGTCTTCTGATTTCATTGTCATCCCAACCGCGCTGCCGCAACCGAGAATACTGCACGTCCTTCGGGCACCATACGGCCACCACGGCATCACAGTCCTTCTCCCAGCCGCCCTCATACAAAAGAGGTATGGCGCAGAAAAGCGTTTTTCCGCGGGAAAGTTCCCGTATCTCCCTGCGGGCCAGCGGATGAAGCAATGCATTCAGCCATTCCAGTTCAGAATGCCTGGTGAAGACAATGCCCGCAACTACTGACCTAGATATGCGTCCATCATCCAGCAATATGCCTTTTCCCCAGCGTTCAACCATACGAAGATATGCCTCTCGCCCGGGTTCGTACAGATTGTGTGCAATGTCGTCAGCGTCAGCAGTTGATTGGCCAAGTGCAAGGAATTTATGCATCAGCGTGGTCTTTCCAGCGCCAATGCCGCCAGTTACAGCGATCAATGCCATCTGATTCAATTCCAGAAAATCGTAGGAAATTGCAGGCTAGTTTAATTTTCGAATGCAAAGATATTCCATTAAAGGACCTGCAACGTGATTAGCAGGCATTCACAAGGCCTGCCATCAAAAACTGGGGCATAATTTAAGACAAATACATATAATTGCAAATTCGCAGGTCAAAGGTTGAGGTTCCATGTAAGCGCGGTCGTGGCGTCCGTATGAGCGCCGAAGCGGCGCTCACTCAGGTTGAGCAACCTACAGGGCAGGGTTCAGGTGTCTCCGCACAGGTTGGCCAACCCGTGCGGAAAATTCAAGGACTTTGCCTTGTGAGTTTTTCAACCTGAGTGAGCGCCGCTTCGGCGCTCATACGGACGCCCCGGCGCATGGAAATCCAAAGTAAATTACATGCCTTTCTGGTACTTCTTCAGCAGCTTTATCACTTCATCGCGCATTTGATCCGGCATGCTTGCATCCTGGGTGGCATTCAGCACACGCTGCGGGGCGTCTTTCAGGAAGTTCGCCACATCTGCATTTTTGGCGTAGGGCTTGAGCGCATCCAGATAGCGGATGTCATCCACTCCTCTACGCAGCATCATGAAGCGTATGCTGGGGATGCAGTGATTGGCAGAGCGGTACACGATTGCCCCGCTGGGAATGCTTTTCCAGTCCGTGGCTCCGCATTTTCCCCAGTGCATATTGCTGAACTGGTAGATGTCAAGCATATTACCATGGGCATCGACTATTCGCCATGGATGCAGACGGTAATAGTTGTGCAAATCCTCGCGAATCATGGTGCTGCATTGATATAGTCCCACTATTTTACCCTTTCTGGCTGCATTCTTATGAATCAGCGGGCGATATGCTGGGTCTCTGCCCAGCTGCCAGTGATAGACCTGCTCATCCAGCAAGTCATCGAAATGCTTTATCATATCTGCCGTAAACTCAAAATTCTGACAAGGCCAGGTCATGAGCAAAATTGCGTCAGGCAAGGTCTCCCGCATAATCTGGGTGGCTTTCAGCACCAGTTCAAAGTCCCTGCCCCTTGGTTCGTCGAATACCTCGAAGGCCACCTCATCCATGCCGACGCCGCTTTTAATGATGGCATTGCGCACTGACTTCAGATGATTTCTCCAGCAGTTCTCCCATTCAGGCGTCAATTCCTTCATTCCCTTCGGCATTGAGACTTTGGCAAACACACGATATACGCTGTAGCCATATAAGATTTTGCGCTTGACATGCATTGCATTGAGCTGGCGATATTGCTCAATGACATGTCGGAATGCGGCGACGGCACGTTCAGTCGAGCCATTGTCATCTATCAAATCGCCCTGCAAGTTGAACTTTTGCTTGAACAAATACGGCGTTACGTGGACGCGCCCAGGCCCAATCTGCAGCATGTATTTCAGATGGTCATTCGTGCCGGCGGAGCTGCACAGCCAGCCTGGACGCGGCGCGGGCAGTTCAAAGGGCAGCACCTCAAGTGAAATGGGGTAATCACGTATCTCGCCTTTGTAGAATCTGACATTGTGCACGGCGGGTTCCGACAGGGGTATCACACGCACGAAGCCAGCGTATTTGCCAGGCTTTACGCCAGTTGCGTCCAATTCCAGCCATACGAGTGCGGCCTCGCCTGCCGCCGCCGTCACAACCTGCGCCTCGTTTAGGCGAGGCAATGCGTCAAAGAGGACACCTGGCTTGCCAGCATCCGAATCCTTGGCCTGTATGCCCTCCCGCAAGATAATGTTTTCTGGCGGGAAGTCGCCATTCAGCGTATGGTTCTCGTGCTCATAGAAGTTTTTCGCATCATCATGCACAAGCACTCTGTAGCTTGCAGTCCTGGCAGTGCAGTTCACTATGACCAATGGCACCATTGCGATTTCCTTGCCAGCGGCCTTGAGTTTTATTTCCTCTTTCACCACATTTTCCAGGCCAACTTCCAGCGGTGCGGAAAAGTTGCCGTTAAGGGGCAGACGCGCCAGCACAAAGGGGGCACTTCCCATTTTCGCCGAGATGATTTGGCTTTTCAGCGTCTCCGCCGCAAGAATTGCAGATGCGAGGTCATTGAACTTTGCCTTGGAAAAGGCATCAATCTTTGCCAGCATACTCTCTGGCGCATCCTTTTTGATTTGGGTAAGCACGGCTTTCTGGTAGTCCTCTATTCCTCCAACTCCGAGAAGGACAAAGTTTGACACATCGCTGAAGCCAGTCTTGGTGGGGGCAAATCCGTATGGTATTCGGTTGTGGTTGATTCCCGCGTTGAACTTGATCAGCGTGCCTGGCGCGGGCCCCGCTTTGCACCCGATCAGGGAATAGGGTATTTCAAATGTGTATTCGCACTTGCCATTCTGACTTTGGAAAGAGGCGGACCACTTCTCAAGTGCATCGTCCTCCTTTCCATTGACAATGCGGCACCGCCCGCCAGAGGCCGAGCATGCGAACTGCACATATTCCTTGTCTTTGGCATCCATTGATAAGAACACCTCTGCCACATTGTCATTCCAGATGGCCTTGCCATTCTGCGCCGTGGGTTTTGGCTTCTTGCTGTGGGAATGACTGCCGTTGGCGGGTTCGTCGTATGCAACCTTGCAAACTATGCTTTTGCCCTTGTCCTGCCAGGTGATTGCGCCAGGCACATCAACTATGCCCTTGAACCAGGGATTCTGAACCACCTTGAAAGCAACCTGGGCAGTTGAGTTCATCAGATAGGCGTCTTTGCGTGGAAGAGCAGATGCCTTTGACGGCGCGGAAGACGCGTCATCAAGGGAGGGGCGCTTTTCAATCCTCACATTGTCCAGCAGGATATAGTTGCCCACCTTGGTTGTGAAATTGCTCTGCTGCTTGCTGTCCGCCCAGAATGTTATTCGGAAACGCAGGTACTTGGCGTCCCCATTGGTTTTGAACGTGCCCTTCACGGAACTCCAATTCTGCTCGTTTGGATTTGCAGTCTGTGGATTGGGGCGGATATTGGTCTTGCTGCGCTTCCATTCGGGCTTGCCTTCGGGGTCAAGGCCCACATGCAGAGACACCATCTGATTGCCCCTGAAGTCAAAACTGTAGTTATAGACAGTGTTCGGCTCCACCACAAAGCCAGGCTTGCCATTGGTCTTGCCAAACACCAGTTCGCTGGAAAGCAGCTTGCGGCCATCCATGTCCCTTATGGCCACCACCTCCATCTTCAGGCACTTGTTCCAGGTCATGTCCTCCGTGATGCGGGTCACCTTGACCGAGCCATTCATGTTCTGCACATAGAAACATTCCTCGCTGGCCTCGGAGTCAAAGCCATAGTCCTGCACTAGATTGGCCCCTTTCAGCAATAGCGCCCCGAACAGGATGCTCACCAGAATAATCACAAGTTGCTTTTTCATTGCGTTTTGCCCTCAAGTTGTTATCCACAAAGCTAATTTCAAAACTATCACAGCAAGACGCAAACGCCAGCGGGAATGGCTTGCCATGCCAAGAGAGGTAATTGCAAAACTCCTGGCAAAGCCTGTTTTTCCCGCTGGCTGAAGCCAGCGGCTACGATAGTTTGCGGCTTGGCACGCGGCTACGATAGTTTGCGGCTTGGCACGCGGCTACGATAGTTTGCGGCTTGGCACGATAGTTTTGAAATTGCCTCTATGGATTAAAAAAGTGGTTAATATTCGTTCTTTGCAAACTTGATTAGGTCTTCCACATCGGCGGTGGCCAGGCATTCCACTGTGTCGGCGGAGCCGTAGTAGATTTTGACCTCGCCAGTTTCCTCAAGGATTATGCCGCCAGGGAAGATGACGCTGCCTCGGAAGCCGTGTGTCTCATATTGCTCCTCTGGAACCAGAAGCGGCAGCTTTGCCAGGCTGAGTATCTTTGTGGGGTCTTCCAGGTCCAGCAGCATAAGGCCGCCCATATAGACCTTGCGCCAGTCGCGGTGCCAGCAAGGCAGGTCCGCATCAACTTTGTGCACTGCGTGGATTGTGCAAAGCCAGCCATGCTTGGTTTTGATTGGCGGTGCGCCCGGGCCGATCTTGCTGTTGGCGTATGGCACCTTCTCAGCGCCCAGCACCAGCGTTGTGTCACCCCAGTAGCGGCAATCAGGCGAATATGAGGCCCACAGGTCAAAGGATTCCTTTCGGTTCGCGCTGCGGCTATATACTGGCAAGGGACGTTCCAGGCGAAGGAACCTGCCATTGATCTTCTCGGGGAAAAGCACCATGTTGCGGTTGTCCGGAGCGGAGAGGGAGAGAATCTCGAACTTGTCGAAGTCCTCTGTCACCGCGACACCGCCGCGCAGACCGTGATTTGTGTCCATGGCAAAGCAGACATAGCATTTGCCCTCGATCACAGTAAGGCGCGGGTCATAGATGCGCCATATCTCATCTGTTTTCATGGACCAGCATGGCTTAGGCGCCACGCTCCAGTTAATGCCGTCGTCGCTGGTGGCAAGGCCCAGGTTGATCTCCCCGCTTTTCTGATAGATCGTTTCCGGGCTGATGTCGTAGTCATTGCGGAATACCATCACATACTTGCCATTGTATTTGGTTATGCCCGCATTGAATGTGAGCACGGACGGATATGGAACCATGTCCGCCTTCAGCAAAGGATTGGCCGGGTGCTTTTTTACAAAAGAAGGTGTCTCGAATTGCGGTACGCTTGAACTTTTCATTTCTGTGCCTCCAGAATCAGATTTATCATTTCCTCGCGAATCTTCTCGAAATGGAGAGGATCTTCAGGGGGATTTATAATAACGGCGTATGTTGTCTTTTCAATGAAAGAGCCGATTTTCCTGCCAAGTTCGCTGTCCCTGCCCGCCTTCTCCTGGCATTGTTTCAGTACAGCGAGGTATTTCAGGTCAATGAGGCCTGACTTCAGGCATTCGTTGCGGATTGTGGTGACAGGATGGCCATTGGAGTATATGACGACTTCGCCGCAGGTGGCCTCGCGCCATGAGCGGGTCCTGTACTTGTGTGTGGAATGCTCGTAGAAGTTGTGTGAACCCAGATTGAAATATGGCACTGTCCATGGCACATGGCGGTAGTAGAGCTGAAGGCTGGAGCGCATGCTGGTATTGCAGGTATATGTGGAGATAAGTTTGTTCTCCTTGCGCAGCCTGGCAATCAAAGGCTTCAGATCATCCTGGAGGAAGAAGCGTATGTTCCAGAAGCACCACTCGTGCACATACGGCACTAACTTCATAAGCGTGTCGCAAGATATTTCATGTGCACCCAGGGTAATCATGAACCGGAGGCTTGGCTTTGCCTTGCAGGCCAGCTCCGCGGCCCTGATCAATATGGGAAAACGAGTCTCCTTTGGCTCGTCCTCTAATTCATATACCCATTTGTCGTTGGGGAAGCCGCACTTCTCACGGACTGCGTCCAACTCCATCATGCAATTCACCCAGGCCTTTTCCCATGCTGGCGTGAATGGCTTGAACTTGTTATTGGTGAAGCGCTCAATATAATGATAATAGACGGCATAGTGAAGGCACATCTCAAGCCGGTCCTCCACGCCATATTCCTTCGCCCACTCCATGTAGTCCTTGATTTTCTCCTCCATCCTCTTGGTGTCCTTTGCGATAATGGAACCATCATCGGCGAACTTGAAGGAAGCCGTCCAGGCATTGATCTGGAATACATTCACGCCAGCATCCACCATTATCTTGAAGTCTTCCTTGTTGCGGGCCTCCTGGTACATGAAGTGGCGGACTCCCTTCCTGGAAAGCTGGAACGGCAGCACCTCAAAGGAAAAGGGGATATCCCTGTAACTGGGATTCTTCTTTTCAAGAGTTCCCTCCTCGCCCAATGGAATCACGCGCACAACACCCTGGTACACGCCAGGCGCCACATCCGTGGTGTCGAATTGAACGAATATGGGAGCCGATTCACGAGGCGGCACCACCACGGTCTGCGACACGTCCATTGGCACCAGCGGATCATAGCGGCGGCCATGGGATGCCTCTTCGCCGTCCTTCACGCGAATTGCCCTGAACATGGTGATTTTTTCAGGCGGGTAGTTCTTGCCGTCCTTGGTCTCCAGCACCCATTTCTCGGAGGTTTCCTCGTTTATTGCGCTAATGACAATTCTGTATTCCTCCACCTGCTCGGTCAGGTTTGTGATTGCCAGGGCCATGCAGTGCAATTCGTTTCCAGCCGCCCTGACGGAGATGGAGGCAGGCGGATTCGCCAGCGTTTCAGGCAAAAACGGAATCTGCGTATCCGCAGTGATGGGGTTATGCGTAAGCACGAACTTGCGGCCCGCCAGTTCTTCGGCAAGCATCTTGTCCTTGAAATAATTGACTTTTGCCAGGTTCTCGGCTGGCTTGTCAGAGGGTTTCCATTCGTTGATTTCCTTGACAATCTTGTCAAACTTCTTTGCCTTGGCAAGAAGAAGCGGCTTCTGCGCTTCGCCCCAGACCTT
>JAFZZD010000096.1 GCA_017615955.1 Victivallales bacterium | reverse complement strand
GAACCATCCACTTGGAGAGCATAACAAACATAGAAACATCACAAATGAAATTGTCATCAATTTTCAAGGAGCGTTCCGGGGCAGGGGCCTTTTTTCTCAGCATATTGGTGTGGGGAGTGGGGACTGGCTGCTTCGCCGCCACCATCAACAACTTCCTGTCAGAGATGTATTCTATGGACAGCGTGGACAGGGGCATACTGGAATTCTTCCGCGAGTTCCCCGGTCTGATTCTGGTGCTGCTGTTTGCCTTGCTGCACCGAGTGTCCGACTGGCGCATCATGCGTCTGGGCACCTTGATTTCCATGGTGGGCGCTGGTCTTCTTCTTGTGCCCAGCAACAAGTTCTTTGTAACTGGCTTCATAATGATATGGAGCCTGGGCGAGCATCTGATCATGCCTTCCCGCCAGGTCATTGCCATGCAGGTGGCAAAGCCTGGCTGCGAGGGGCGTTCACTAGGTTTCCTCACCAGCGCAATGAACTTTGGCACCGTGGCTGGCTCCATTGCCGTGGCGTGCGTGTTCTTTGTAGGCAGCAGATGGGGTGGCCTGTCCCAACGGATTTTGTTTGATATAGTGTGGGGCAGTGTGGCAGTGCTCATGGTGGTTAGCGTAATCAGTACATTCAGCCCCAATGCGCCAGACACGATCGCCAAGCGACCCAAACTGTATTTCCACCGCAAGTTCTGCAAATTCTATGCATTGGAACTGTTCTATGGCGCCCGCAAGCAGATATTCCTCACATTTGCGCCTTACGTGCTTATCCGCGAATATGGCTTCTCCACCGCATGGATGGCCTCATTGCTGGCATTCTGTGCCGCAGTGAACATATTCGGCGCACCAACGGTGGGCAAAATCACCGACAGGGTGGGCTATCGGAATGTCATGATATGGGATACCATAATTCTTTGCGTTGTATGCCTGTTGTATGGCTTTGCCAAGGATGTTTTCCCTGCAAGGATTGCGCTGGTGGTGGTATGCGTGAACTTCCTGCTTGACGCCATAATCAGCACTACCGCCCTTGCCACCAACATCTACATCCGCGGCATTGCGGAGAACCAGGACGAGCTTGCCTCCACCATGTCAACTGGCATTTCCATAAATCATTTCATCTCCATTCTTGCCGCGCCCATCGGTGGCTGGATTTGGGCCAGGTGGGGCGTGGGCGTGCTGTTCACATTTTCCGCAGTAATGGCGATTTGCAATTCCATATTCGCATACACGCTGCCGCGTCCGCCTGAAAATAAAAATGCAATTCAAGGGCAATAAAAAAAGTATAAGGCGTTTTATGAATAGCCGATACTCAATCGGCAGTGTCATAAGAAAACAAAATTTAAGGAGTAAAAATGAAAAAGTTGATTTTTGCATGTTTACTGGCAGTTGCAATGGTGGGTTTTGCACAGGAAGGCGGCGCAGCTAAGGACGAGGCAAAGGGCGGTGCACATGGAAAGGAAATGAAGGGAAACAGGCGCCAGGGACCCCAGGGCGGCAGGATGCTGGCTGATGTGAAGGAGGTCCAGGCCAAGGTCATGGCAAAATATGACAAGGACCAGGACGGTAAGCTAGACGACGCGGAAAAAGCTGCTGTGGAGGCTGATTTGAATCTCGAAGAACTCCAGGAGAAGATGCGTATGGCACGTGCCTGGAACTTGTTCAAGAAACTGGACAAGGACCAGGACGGCAAACTTTCAGACGAAGAGTTGAAAGGCATGAAGAACATGCGCCCGGCAGGCGGCAGGGAAGGTGCCCCAAAGAAGAACGGCGGCGACAAGCCACGCCGTAAGAAGCCAGAGGCGCAGAATTAAACGCAGAGACGCAGAGATTTTTAACGCAGAGGCGCAGAGGCGCAGAGGCGCAGAGTTTTTAACGCAGAGGCGCAGAGTTTTTAACGCAGAGGCGCAGAGGCGCAGAGACGCGGAGATAAAAAGAGAAGAGCGAGG
>JAFZZD010000095.1 GCA_017615955.1 Victivallales bacterium | reverse complement strand
TGATAGAACAACAATAAAAATCTCTGCGCCTCTGCGTCTTTGCGCCTCTGCGTTAAAAACTCTGCGTCTCTGCGCCTCTGCGCCTCTGCGTTAAAAAAAGCGTCTCTGCGTTGTATTAGTGCAGCATGACCTGGCCGCCTGTCACTGGGATGGCCTGGCCTGTTTCGTAGTCCTGCTCCACGCAGTACATGATTGCCTTTGCCACATCGGGCGGTGTGCAGCCGCGGCGCATTGGCACCTTGTCCTCATAGAAGCGTCTCACGTCTTGGACGGTCTGGGCGCCTGGAACCTTGCCGGCCTGCAAATACTGCACGAACAGGCCCTTGACTGGGTCACTCCATAGTGGACCATCGTAGAAGTTGCCAGGGCAGACACTGTTGACCTTGATGCAACTGGTCACCAGTTCCTTGGCAAAGCTCTGGGTGAGGCCGATGGTGCCAAACTTGGAACCAGCGTATGCACCGTTCTTGTTGCTGCCTTCCAGACCGCTCTTGGAATTGACCTGAACAATGTCCGACCACAGTCCCTTGCCATCCACAATCTGCGCAGCCATTACTCTGGAGACATATTTGCAGCACAGGAAATAGCCAGTGTAGTTGATGTTGGTGACAAAGTCCCAGTCCTTCTTGGAGATTTCCATGACAGAGCCGGCGCGCACCACGCCAGCATTCGCCACCAGCAGGTCGATGCCGCCCACCTGGCGTGTGATGTCGTCCACCATCTTCTCCACGGATTCCTCGTCGGAGATGTTCACTGCCACGGAGATTGCCCTGTCTGCGCCGTATTTGTCGCAAAGCCCCTGGGCTGCCGCTGCGGCGCCTTCAACGTTCATGTCGGCAATCACCAGGATGCCACCATTGGCTGCAAGATATTGGGCAATGCCCAGGCCAAAGCCCTGCGCACCACCAGTGACCACGCAAATCCTGTTGTTGAGGCGTCCCGCAGTCGCCTTTGCGGCGATCTTGCGGCGATATGCCTCGCCTTCGCAGTTTTCAATGTAGCCGTACTGCTCTTCTGTAAGGTAGTTTGCACCGCCAAATGCCTCTGCAAGTATTTCAACGTTGCGGGCATTCTCCCATGCAAGCGCAGCGGCCTTTGCGTCCTTCAGTGTTGGTGCTGCGGCGACAACGCCCTTGCCAGGAAGCTCCACTATGCGTGGAATGTATCCCTTCTTGGCGATGAAATCCTGGATGCTGGCGTCATTTGCCTCGCCCACGTATGCAAAGCTCTTGGAATACACGATCTGGTCGGGCATCAAAGGTCCCTGCGTCGCATTTGCCGCGCCAGCGAACATTACCACTGCCCTGCTGGAGGCATCTGGTGCCAGCAATGTACGAAGGGCTGGCAATGCCGCCAATGTTTCCTTTTCACAAGCGGTATTGACCTTGACCAGCTTGTCAAGCAGCCCTGCCGCCTGGTACTTGGCCTTCAACTTTGCGGTCATGTCGCTGTAGATCGCCTGGATTTCCTCCGGCGTGTCAGCGCCCACGAACACACCATGGTTCTGGATGAAGAACACATGTGGCTGCGCACCCTTGGCAGCCTGGTAGTCGGCAAGCAACTTCTTTGCGGCCAGAGCCAGTGCGAATCCAGGTGCCTCGTACTGCATCCAAGGGACCTCCGGGAAAAGTTCCGCGCATATTGCCTTGCCATTCTTGGCGCAGGTCATGCCGTTGATGAATGTTGGGTGCAGATGCACGATGTAAGTCCAGTTAAAGACCTCGTGAAGAGGCGTCTCGATGGAAGGCCTGCCGCTGCCGGCGGGTTCGACTGCATTCTCGATGTATGCCTTCACCAGGTTTTCAGTCGCGGGTTCACAGGGCTTGCCCTGGATGTCAAACAGCTCCCGCAGTTTCGCACGGTTCACCTTGACAAAGTTCTCTGGCTTTATCGTGGCAAGCGCCACGCCGCTGGGCTTTATGTAAAGACTGTCCTCGTTCTTGACTGATGTGTTGCCGCCGCCAAGAATCACGTAATCCGCATCCGCGCCGTACAAGTTAGACAAGCGTGCGATGTTCTGCAATTTCTCCTGCATAATGACTTCCCTTATTTTACTAATCGTTGTGGCCCCGTCCAGGACCTATTCTATTTGCTTATGTTGAATCCCTTGTCTATTGTGATGCCACGTCTTACGAAAGTTGGCCTGTCCAGCCATTCGTCCTTGTTGGCAGGCTGTGGGTCCTCGTGGAAGATGCCCAGGCTGTCGCAGGCATCGTATGAGAATTCCAGCTGGTGCTCTGCAGTCCCCTTGCCGCGCCTGCTCCTGAAAGGCCTGGCGTTGCCGGCCTGTGACGCGCCATCCGTCTGGCTGAAGTTGCCGTTGAAATGCAAGAGCAATGTAACGCGCATCCTGCAGTCCAGTCCATTGTCCTCACACGCCGCGGCCTCCATGATTCCGCTGGGCAGCATTTTCGACAGGCTGGAGAGCACATT
This sequence comes from Victivallales bacterium, assembly GCA_017615955.1. Next base: position 2,349 of record JAFZZD010000095.1, on the reverse strand, counting down.
GTCCAGATCAGTCTCGGTGCAATCACCGCTGACACGCAGCAATGCAATCGCTCGGTCCACATTGTCAATGAATTTAGGCAGTTTGAACAGTGGATTTCCCGCAATGTCTTCGCATATTTCAGCTACCTTTTCGGAATTGCATTTTGCACGCGCGATATAGCACTGGGGATTACTGTCCACACAAATCTTGGCAATCATCTCTGGATTCATGTTGAAGAGATTTGTCTTTGCCAGAGGGATGGTCAGGTCCATTGCGGTTTCAGCCAGGAAACTAGAGGCCAGCGCCAATGCCTTTGAGGCAGGGCAGTCCTTGTATTGCGCGAGAATGATGTCATTAGGCGCCAGGATGACTGCACGGCAGAAAAGGGAAAGGGAAGGCAGCACCTCGTCCGCATGCCTTTTACGCTCCGTGCTTTCGAAATGGAATGGCATGACGCAAAGCGCCAGCACAGGCACATCGTTGTCATTCTCCATTATGGAGAGCAATCCGTCCAATGCGCCGCCAATGCCGCCGGCGAGGCCAGCCATAACGATGACCAGCCGCCGCCCGTCAAGCAGAGATGCGATATTGTCCGCCTCATCCCTAAGCAGAAGGTTTCCCATGGTCCAGTCGCCTGCGGTGCCACCGCCATTCTGCGCCTCGTCTCCCAGGCGCAATGTATTTATTCCAGTCTGCCGCGCAGTCTCCAGGTCGCTGGTGTCCGCGTCAATGGCAAGGCATTGCACATTCTCGCCTGTGCCGGCGTTTACCAGGCTGCAAAGCGCATTTATTCCTGTGTGGCCCAACCCAATCACCAGGACGGGCGCCTGCCCTTGACTTGTATTTTCATTGCCGTTTGCCATTGTATGTTCTACCAGTTCGTCATGATCTTGAATATCTTCCCCACAATATCCAGGGTGCTGCCGCCGCTTGACTTGTCATTATTCAGTAGTTTCTTGATCTGCTTGTCCGTAATGGCCATTCTCATCATGCCCAGCGGCACGATCCAGCGCGGGTCATCCAGGAAATCGCCGCCTGTGGTGCACTGGTATTCGCTGCCTGGCCTTGCAATTTCCGCAGGAAGTTCCAGCACTCTGGAGGCAATGGAACACACATTGGGCAGCATGGCACCGCCACCTGAAATAAAGACCTTGCCATGTATCATGTCAAACACGTCGCTGTCCACAAGACGACGCTTCACCAGTTGGAAAATCTCCTCGACACGCGCCTCCACAATGGCGACTATGCTGGCCATTGGAACCTCACGCTCCTTCTGCCCGCCCTTGTGGCGCAGGCGAACAGTGCGCTTGCCTTCCTCGGAGGCAAGTTCCGCATATATGGAATCAAGGCTATGCACCAGGTGCTGCGCCACCTCCCAGTCGATTTCCAGCCCCAGCATCAAATCATTCTCAATGTGGTTGCAGCCTACGGGGATGTGACCGAACTCAATCAGCCCTGGCTTGGAATTCAGCGAATACAGGGTCAGACCCGCGCCAATGTCGATTGACAGGCTGCGCTTTTCCCGCTCGTTGACATCGTTCCTTGCGTAGGTGGGAACTGTGGCGGTGTACAGGAAAACAGGATCCATTCCGTCTGTCGCCTCCTGTATCATGCGCTTGAGGGTGTAGTACCTGGGCTTGTTGGTGAAAATCGCCGCCTTCATGTATGCGTGCAGATTGCGTGAGAGCTGGTTGCTCACGTCGTAGGTGATGCCCTGCTCCGTCTTGAAATAGCGCATGCACAAATGCAGCACCTCGTTTGCGCCGTCGATTTCCGAAACGCATTTCTCGATTCCGATTTTCTGCGCTCGAAGCAAATCCTCCTCTGTGATCTGCTTGTTTCTGGCGCTTACGGCGGCCTCCACATTCTCGGCACGAACAAACTGCCCCGTCACGCCCACGTACAGGTTGGTGTCCCTGACATCCATCCCCGAATCCACCTCGGCCTCGTGTATCGCCAGCTCGATCTGCCGACGGATGGGGTCTATGTTGAATATCTCGCCCTTGCGTATGTGGAGGGGGATGTTGCTGTCATCCACGTTGTTGCTGACAGCCTTGCCCATGCCATAAATGCATATTCTGGGGCAGTCATCGTCCTCGGCATCGGAGGCAATGCCGCCAATAAGCACCTTGATTGTCTCCGTCCCAATCTCTATGACGGTGAACAACTCCGATGCGCCACCAGCATCTGTTTTTTTCTCATTCGGCATATTTCAAAATCACGGCAGAAGCGCCCTTGGATAGAATAGGTTCTTTGATGGGCGTAATGTAATGTTTTCTTACCTGCTGGCAATAGGCAAAATGCATTTTTTTGTATGTGGGCGGCCAATGACAATGAGTTAGTTTCTCTCTGGGACTAATGGGACTAAT
>JAFZZD010000094.1 GCA_017615955.1 Victivallales bacterium | reverse complement strand
TTGGCAGGATAATAATTCAGATCAATTGCAGAATATTCAGTGAACTTTGCACTCCTATTCTAAGCAACAATGAAGGACTTATTGAGAAAAATAAAAAGAATGCTGACAGCATGGCTTCTAAAGGCCAGGCTCAAGCGTGAAGCCAGAAGGGCGTTCCGCTACGACTGCCGGCAATTCCTTGAGAATGCAGGTGCCCTGCATCTTGACCACAGGAACGCAGCCGTCGCGGAAATCGTGATGGGCTATCATGTGCTGGAAAAGGGGCTGACAATGCCCAAGCGCAGGCTTGGCTTCGGTCAAGGGGCGGTTCTGCGCCTCATCGAACTCATCAAGCAATATGAAGCCCGCTTCGGCCTGGACGCCCCCCAGGTGGCATACGCAATAGGCGTGCTCCGTTCATACCGCCAAATGCATAGCGACTGGCCAGAACCCATGCCGCGCCTAGATGCATTCCTGGAACAGCATCCCAAAATTCCAGCCGCACACGAACCCCACGTCACCAGGGATGAATTCTTCGCGGCAAAAGACAAGCCCTTCCCTGAATTCGCGGCATCCCGCCATGTGGTGAGGCATTTTGGCGGTGCCATTCCCAGAGAAATACTGGAAAATGCATTGAAACTGGCTCTTACCGCGCCCAGCGCATGCAACCGCCAGCATGCAAGAATACATGTCATCGACAACAAGGCGCTAATGGAAAAACTCTTTGCCGCACAAGGAGGTACCAGAGGCTTCGGGCAGGATGCGGACAAGGCAATTGTCGTCACAGCGGATCTTTCTGCGATACGCTGGAGCTGGGAAAGGCATGACATCTATACGAATGGAGGCATTTTCGTGATGAACCTGTGCTATGCGTTGCACTATTACGGCATAGCCCATTGCATTCTGCATTGGTCTGTGCCGCCTGAAGTGGATGTCCAGGCACATGAGTTGCTGGAAATCCCGTCAAACGAGGCAATAGTGCAGGTCATTGCCTGCGGCATACCCCCTGCTGAATTCGATGTGGCTGGTTCGCCACGGCGTGAATTGAATGAGGTGATGAAATGGCATTCATAAGCATATTGGTGCGCGCCAGGAACGACGAGGCTATCATAGGACGCACCCTGGAGGGCATCTTCGCGCAGAAAATAGATATTCCCTTTGAGGTCGTGGTCTGCGATGATGCATCAACGGACAGGACCAAGGACGTTGCGGCGCAATTCCCGGTAAGGTTCTTCACGCGTCCAGAAGGCAAATACAAACCTGGACGTACACTGAACGCACTGGTCAAGGACGCCAGGGGCGATTTGCTGGTATTCAATAATTCAGATGCAGTGCCGTTGGACGAGCATTGGCTGGCGGAACTTGTAAAACCACTTGTCTCCGAACCAGACAAGGCCGCATTCGCATTTGCAAACCAGTTGCCCCGCAAGGACGCCACCGCCCTAGTCCGAAAGGATTCGGAACGCGCCTTCGGTGACGGCAAGATACACGCCACCTGGAGGTTCTTCTTCTCGCTGGCAAGCTCGGCCACCTGGAAAAAGCTGCTGGTGGAAACACCATTCGACGAGGATATTCAATTTTCAGAGGACGTGGAATGGACATGGCGCAACTCCAGGCGACAGCAGAACCCTGTTTCCATCGTGTATTGCCCTGATTCCCATGTGGAGCACTCCCACAACTACACGCTGAAGCAGCTCGCCAGGAGATTCAAGGGCGAAGGAATGGCGGACAGGGTGATCTTCGGTGACAAGCCCTCCTTGCTCCGTGAAGTGGCAGGAGCCGCCAAAGAGACCTTGAGGGACTGGGCATATCTCTTGAAACGCCCAGGTAATTGGCTGGAAGTCTTCGCATCGCCGGTCAGAAGGCTGGTGCAGCGCATTTCGCACTGGTCAGGTGTCCGCGAAGCAGACAAGGGAATG
>JAFZZD010000093.1 GCA_017615955.1 Victivallales bacterium | reverse complement strand
TGAAAAGGTGCGTGACGAATGTGAATGACGGCACTTCCACGCAGTCCGTGTTGTGCAGCGCGACCAGCGGCTCCTTCACGCCAGATTCATAGAGTATCAGCGCAGTCCTGCGGTAAAGCTCCCTCATTGCCAGTATGGGCCAGTGCTCGCTGCAGCCGTGCTGCACATTGCTGCAGGGGCCGAACACGCCGAAGTCGTAGTAGATGCTGTCAACTTTCGTGCGCTCCACAAAGCGCTTCAGATGATAGCTGTAGAAGTCAAGCGCGGCGGTGCATGGGCAGCACTCGAACAGTGTCACCTTGCGCCCGTCCTGCGTATAGGGCAGGACGAAGCCCGGCGCGACGCGCCATTCGTTCTTGTATGCCTTGATTTCGGGATATTCGTCCGAAATTCCGCGTGAAGCCATGTATGCCGTGAGCTTGGTCCCCGATGCCTTGCGCCATTTCATCTGATTGCTGTTGAGGATGATGTCCGTCCAGGTCTCCTCGGTCGGGAAGTCGTTGAACGGATTGACTGAGCCATTGAAATGGCTGAATATGGCGAGGTAGTTGACTGGGGCCCGTCCAGGGCGGCGCATCATCTGCGTATGGTTGTCCCCCATGATGTCCAGAGGAAAGTCGCTGGTGTGCTTTTTCACGGGGGTCGCCACGTAGCCGAATTCGAATTCAAAGGCTGCGCCCTTTTCAAGATTCGTCCTCAGACGCACTTCGACCACGGCTTTGTCCCCGTCCTTTTCAATTGTCCAGACCTGGTTCTTGGGGCCAGTCCAGCCCTTTCTGCTTTCGGTGAAGAGGCAGATTCCCTGCTCCTCGTCCCCAATCCACACCATCGGATAGAATGCCAGAGACGTTTTGCCTGGCTTTACTGCACAGGTTGTCTTGGCGCCCCAGGAGGAGCCATTTGCCGCGTGAAGATACTTTGCGTACGCGGCATTCAGCGTGAACCTCAATTTAAGCTCCTTCAGGTCGTCCAGGGCCTTCAGCTGGATTTTGCTGTAGGACACGCCGTCGTATTCGACAAAGCCAGTGGACTGCGCGGCGAAGGCGGTGTTTTGGGCGGATGCAATGAAATCCGCCCTGTGCGGCAAGGAGGACTTGACCTGGAAGGTGCCCTGTGACGCCGCCTCGCCGTTGGCCACCAATGCAGGCGCCGCCGCAAAGAGCTCGTTGCCCTGCGTCTTCACGGAATCTGGCAGGATGGAGCGTCCGTATCCGTAGGTCCTCCCCCACATCGAGAAGCTGCTTCCCTTGGTCTCAAGCGGTGTGAACGGCGGCAGTATCACAGTATGGTCGTACTTGGTTTTCGCCCATTCTCCCATGCCCGGGAAAACCAGTTCCTGTGCGTAAAGCTCCTTGCCAGCCGCGTCCGCAAGTTGCAGCCTGTAAGTTCCAGCTGCCAGTTTCTGGTGGTCAAATGGCACTGTCATTTTTTCACCTTCGAGTTTGCCCGTCCAGAGTTCCTTTCCAGCCATGTCGGCCAGCTTCAGGCATTTATCGCCTTGCGAGCCGAAATTGCGCTGTATCTTGTCCGTGCGCAATGCCACGTCGATGGCGTTCTGGAAAAAGCGGGGGCTTGCCTCCATTATTATGTCGTCCTGCTTGAATGGCACGAGATTTCTTGCGAAAACCTTTCCTTTTCGGGACAAAGTGTATCGCAGCATGTCGTATTCGCCTGAGCGCAGCGGCACATCCACCTCGACTTCCCTGGATTCGCCTGCCTTCATGTTGATTTTCTTGGCGTAAATGGGGGCTGGCATGCAGGAGCCATCCTCAAGCAGCATTGCGATCTCGTAGGAAATTTCGCCTGCAACAGGCGAATACAGCAGCATTTTCTGCTTCAGCGTGCCGTTGGAGGGATTGTTTCTTTCAACAAGCCTGCAGGCAGGCGCGTCATTCACGAACGCAATTTTGGGCG
>JAFZZD010000092.1 GCA_017615955.1 Victivallales bacterium | reverse complement strand
GTCCCATTAGTCCCATAAGTCCCATTAGTCCCTGAAAAACCATCCCAATGGAAAACATGGCCTTTCATAATAATCTACAGACTGCGGCCTCGCAGATCACGCCTTCAACACCACGACTGAACAGGGCGGCACATCATGGACTTTGCCACCAATGGTGAGTCTCTGTTTTCTGTCCAGGTAGTTTACCGCGAACATCATTCTGTCGCCGTTTGCGGCCTGCCAGAAGCTATGGTAGAAGGCTGGATACTGGCGTGGATTGCCTTCTGGCGTCCATTCAGTAAGCATTTCACCAGAAACAGGCATAAGGTCCTTTATCATCCTGCCTTTAAGCAGATATTCTGGATATTTCTGGCGGCATTTGTTCATATTCTTCACCAGTTCCCAGAACATTTCCTGGTTGGGCGCGGGGAAATCCCATGGGCAGCCCCAGCACCAATGGGCCTCGCCTTTTCCTTTCAGTATCACGCTCAAAATATCCCCTGCGCAGAATGCGTATGCCAGACGGCGGTTCAGGCTGTATGGAGAGCGGCTGAAGTCGCAGCTCCAGATGTTGCCTCCCTGGTTGCCCGCAAAGTTGGTGCTCTTGCCGTGCAGCACGAACTGCTGCAAAGGAATGGTCTCGCCCCTGAAGCACATGAAGGAGGAACGGGCGTCATTCAAAGGCAAATATGTGCTGTATGCATCTGCCGCCGCGCTTTCACAGCCCAGAATCATGTTGCTGCCATGCTCCTGGAAGCCGCGTATGGCCTCCTCCATGAAATTACGCTGCATCTTGACCTGCCATGGACCTGGCACCGGCGGATGATGATGGTCCCTGGCAAAGCAGTTGTGTACGCAGCCGCCGTGGTTCTGGTCATAGAACTGTGCATAGTCGATGCCGCCGTCCGCCAGTTTCATCAATTCATCCATCACAATCTTGCGGGCCGGCTCCTCAGCCAGGCACAGGTCATATCCTAGACGCTGGCTATTTACGCCATTGCACACGGATGCCTCCAGTTCGCCCTTGGGACCGCGCAGCATCATGCGCTCCTGTTCAGGCGTGCAACCAGGCGAGTACTCCTTCAGGATGGAACTGCTGCAAGTCCACGCCGTACCAGAACAATATACACCCAGCAGGTTGCCTTCCTTGTGCAATGCGTCCCTGAACGCGAAAAGCATTTCCCCGCCGCCGTATGGAGGCCACACGAATGGCGGTGCCCAGGGTGCCGTGCCCTCCCAGTGCATAAGCAGCGGCATTACAGGTGCCTGCACTTGCTCCCTGATTTTTCGCAGATAGGGCAGGGCATTGGAATAGGGGAAGTAGTCGTTGGGTTCCATTTCGCCGGTGTCCTTGCCGTGTCCGCGCACAGGATAGATCACCACCAAAGGCGACTGCTCCATCCATTCGGGAAGGCGTGCCTCGTCCTTTGCGACAAAGGTGCCTTCAAGCCAGGTGCGGTATATTTCCGCCGCGTCCTGCCAGGTGCCCTTGAAACCGCACAGCACATAGTCCCAGCCTGGAATGTAGTCTTCCCCGAAATTGCAGCCGGTGAAGGTCTGCAGGCTGAGGCGCACGTAATCTGGGAAGGCCTGGTATTCCACTGCCTTGGTGGCGCAGGTCTCGTCGTGGGCGGCAAAATATGCGCCATTGCCTTCCTCGTCAAAAAACGCCATGCATTGCAATTGCGCACGTCCTGGATAGAATGAACCGTATGGTCTGCCGCGTTTCGCAAAGCCAATCGGATGATATGCCTTCTCGTTCAGCGGCTCGGAAAGAAGCACGCCGTCATGCAATGGCTGCATCAGGCGAATGCCCTTGTGCCTAGGATAACAGACCTGCGGCCCATCAAACCAGGACAGCACCCAGTTCTGCGGGATGCCAGTCACCTTAGGGCGAAAATGCACAAATTCGCCATCGCTGGTGACAAGCAATTCCACATTCAGCAGCGGCATCCGTGAATGCCCGCTGAATACGTTTCCCTGCACCTGGAATTCGCTGCTTTTCAACAGCTGTGAATTGCCTTCAGTGTCCAGCAATTCCATTGTGAATGCCTCAGGAGATGGTGCCCCAATCTCACTGCCATTGCTTTGCAGTGAAACAAGTTCAAAATGCTCGCCAAGGGAAACCTCCAGCCTACTCTTCGATGCAATGTACTGTTTCATTTTTTAATCTGTGCTCTGTGGACTGTGGACTGTTCTGTGCGCGGGCGTTTTC
>JAFZZD010000091.1 GCA_017615955.1 Victivallales bacterium | reverse complement strand
GGAGAAGCCGATGATGGCGTTCAAAGGCGTCCTTATGTCATGGCTGACAGTGGAGAAGAAGTAGCTTTTCGCCTTGTTCATGTCCTCGATCTGGGATTTCTCAATTGCCAGTTGCTGCTCCCGCTTCCTTAGGATCGAATACAGGCTCAGCACAATGGACAGCGCCACCACAAAAATTACCATTTCAATCACGCAGCCTTTCAGAAGCGCGTTTTTCAGGATCTCCAACTCGAATTCCAGAGATTGAATGCCATTTGGCGTGTTGTTCACGGTGTTGAGAAGCTTGTCTGCCTGTTCATTGAAACTCTGTATGATCCACATCATGCATGAAAGAATGATCAATATGAACAGGGCCATGGAGACGACAACCGACTGACCGACCTGCCTGGTGGTGTCATGCTTGAACATGATTCTGTAGGATATGCATCCCAGCAGGCTCCATGTGGCAAGCAGTATGTATGATTCCGCGCTCATAAAGACATTTGTCAAATGGTTTGGAAGCAATATGAGCAGTGAGAATATCACCGAGAACAATATGCCAATGGAACCAGCGGTCTTGTGTCCCATCTTGTATGAAACCGCTGATGTGTAGCCGTATGCGATAATGGCGCCGATGCTTGTGATCTCCACTGAATGGGATATCAGGGAATATCCGAAAAAGGGGACTACCATGGAGCCGAGCATGATCAGGAGAATTGCGTTCCTTGGCGACGCGTCTTTGTCCAGCAGACCGAAACGCCTGGGCACGATGCCGTTTTTGGCCATTGCGAAAATTAGCCTGCTGGCAGCGATGAACGTGGCGATCAGACCGGTGAACTGCCCGGCGAACATGGCTGCCGCCATCATGATTAGGCCAGGCTTGCCAAAGACGCTGTAGGCCGCCGCGAATATGGGCATGCTTTCTATTCCATTGAGGTTTGGCACATCCTTGATGTATTCCAGCCAGGAATTATAGCCTGTTGGATATGCAAGTACAGGCATCAGCGCAAGGGAAATGTAGATGACCACCGCCGTGATCAGTACTATGGTGAAGATGGAGAAAGTCTGTTTTACATGGAAGGTGAACTCGCCTGACGAATTGGAGATGGCCTCGAAGCCTATGAACATCAATGGCGCCAAGGCAAAGATATGCAGGAACTGCATTAGATTGGTCTCGCCGCTGGGGAAGGCGGGCCTCATGGCCGCTATGCCCCCTTCATGGTGCCTAAGTATGCCAAGAAAGCAGAAAAGTACCAGTATGACCACGGTTGCCACCAGAACTGTCTGCACTATTGCGGCTATTTTTTTTGAGCACATGCAGAACAGGCCTGCTATTAGGATCATCAGCATTGAGAGCAATACCTCTCCGGCGTAGAGCTTGAAGCCTCCCAGTTCGTAAAGGTAGCCGAATTGCAGTGCATCGTTGATTATCAGGCGAGCCAGGATCACCACTGCGGCTGCGTTTGCCCAGAGGATGGATATGTATGTCAGGCTCAGGAACCAGCTCATGAGGAAGGCATGGTCGTTTCCGAGGACCGTGTTCGTGAAGATGAAGGAACCGCCTGGACCAGGCACTTTCTTTGCAATTGTATGGTAGCACCAGGCGATGAAAATAAGAACGGCTGCGCCTGCGACAATGCCGAGAATTGTTCCCAATGGCCCCGCCACGGGCAGGAAGGCAGTGCCTGGCATTACAAATGAATTCCAGCCGATGGCATATCCCAGGGACAGGGATATGGCCATCAGGGGATTCAGATATGGGCGAAGCGCCATGGGCCCCCAGTCCCGCTTTATGGGAGTGCCATCGGGATTTGTTGTCTTGTTTTGAAAGAAGTCCAGGAACATAGATTATTGTCAAGGCAAAAGAAGTCTCGCCTGGCATCGCGTCAAGCGGTCTGATGCAAGGCAGTTTTTTCCTCGTCGTTTGTTTGGGGTGTGGTATCTTGCTTTTGCGTCGTTGCGGTTTCAGACAGGTAGGAAATGCAGGCGAACATGAACACCAGGCATATAAGGTTGAGCTGCTGCCTGTACACCCATTCAAAGCAGCTTTGAATGGCAATGATTGTAAAGCTGCCGAAAAGCCCGGCTGGGATGAAGAACCAATCCGTGTTTTTCATGCGCTTGATAAGTAGTATGCATTTGATGTAGTACCAGGCAAACCAGGCAAGCATCGCAAGCAGCGCGGGGATGCCGCATTCAGCGCCGACCAGAAGATAGACGGTTTCCACGATGCCGTCTGCAAAATCCTCGCCTCTGCCTGTATTGCGTTCCGCCCGTTCAGCATATTCGTAGGGAGGGTTGATTTTTATGCCCCAGTTGTTTATGCCAACGCCTCTCCATGGCTCGTCCTTGATCATCTCCCAGGCGCACAGGGCCAGTTCCACGCGGGTCGTGCCTGAAGCCTCAGGGGCATGTTCAAAACGCTCTATTATGCGTGGCAGCATGAGAGCCAGTCCAAGTATGCCGGCGGCGGCAATGGGCAGTATGCGGAGAATCCAGTTGCGTGGGCGCTGCTGGAATACGCAGCACAGGAAGGAAATGCCATAACCTATGGGCATGAGTGCCAGTGCCATTCGCGAATATGAACGGGCCGTTGCCGCAGCCGCGCAAATGAATGCCAGGGTAAACAACTTGTACATACGGGAGCCGAGGCCATGGGTCACATACGAGGCAAAGAATAGCGGGCCGAACAAGTGCATTGCCATGGCCATGGAGTTCTGGTGCGGAAACACTCCGTGGGGCTGGTAGATGCCTGAAACATGGTTCCAGACGATGACAAGCATGTTTATTATGGTGAATATGGCAAGGGAGTTGATTACG
>JAFZZD010000090.1 GCA_017615955.1 Victivallales bacterium | reverse complement strand
GTCCCATTAGTCCCATTAGTCCCATTAGTCCCATTAGTCCCATTAGTCCCATTAGTCCCATTACCCTCCCCTGTCCCATTTTCACCGATAAAAGTAAGAACGGCAGCTTGCAATTCGCTACAGTAGGAATACAATACAAGTAATCTTTATTTGTCTCTCATTTACAATCACAAAGGAAGCAAATCAATGAAAATCGCGCATTACGAGCAGATAATCACCCCTGAAGTGGGAACTACAATCGCAGGATATGGCTGCTTTGACGAAACCTACCGCAAGACAGACGAACTGGTGCTGAGCCTGCTGGCTCTTGATGACGGGCAGCACAAGGCGCTGGTCCTGGGATACGACCTAATTGGAATGGACGAAACGCTGATCGACCGCATACGCGCTGAGGCCGCAAAGGTGCTAGGCACGCCAGAGGACTATGTCATCCTCAGCTGCACCCATACCCACGAGGGACCCCATACCCGCACCCACGCAGTGCATCCCGAGGTATTCAACACGCCTTACGTTGAGCAGCTGGTAAAATGGACCTGCGAGGCAGTGGAGAAGCTCAAGGACTCTTTCATTGAAGTCGATGCATACTTCTACTCCATGAAGGTGGACGCCAATACCAACCGACGTTTTGTGAAAAGGGACAACCGCGGCACCTTCTTCCCGCATCACAGGGATATGGAACTGCTGGCGGATGAATTCTGCGACCAGGAACTGGGCCTGCTTATCTTCAATCCAAAAGGCAAGGACATACCAGAGGCAGTCCTGGTGAACTATGCGGCGCATCCGCTGGCGACACACGCTCCAGGCCTGGGCTGCCACAGCATATCCCCAGACTATCCTGGCTACCTGCGCAAGTTCGTCAAGGATGAATCAGGCGCAGCATGCATTTTCGTTTCTGGTGCAGCTGGCGACATGTTCCCCAAGGATTCGGAGACTGGTCAGGCAGCTGCACGTCGCATGGGAGAAAAGCTGTGCACAGCGGTGATGGTCGCCATGATCGACGCAAGGCGCCAGCCCAAGCGCTTCAAGCTGGAAAATCCCGAAATCAAGGCACTGCGCACACGCTTCGATGTCAGGCGCAGAATGGACAATCCACGCCCGGACGGCGGTCTTCCGCCCTATTACCGCGGCAAGGACGTGTTTTCACTGCCGCTGCAATTCCTGTCCATAGGCGACATAGCGCTGGTTGGAGTGCCAGGCGAACTGCTCGCCGAACTGGGACAGGAAATCAAATGGCATTCGCCATTCCGCAAGACTTTCATCCTCTACGCATCAACGGCGTATTTCGACTACCTGTGCCACGGCAATGCCCTGGTCTCTGGCGGCTACGAGGCATGGTGCCAGCTCTTCGACTCACGGGGCGGTCTGGCTCTGGTAAACGCCGCAGTGGATGGCCTCTACCAGCTGAAAGGCATAGATTTCATACCATCCCTGCCTAAAATGGAAACAACGGAGAACGACTGACATCGGAGCCGCTTATCGGAGCCGCTGGCTTCAGACATCGGAGCCGCTGGCTTCAGACATCGGAGCCGCTGGCTTCAGACATCGGAGCCGCTGGCTTCAGCCAGCGGAAAAGGCATGCTCAACCAATAATTTTGCAATTGCATCAAATAACCAATAAACTAGGAGAATGAAGAATGGGACTTATTGAAAGATTAGAGAAAGTCAAGATTGTGCCAGTGCTGGTCCTGAACAGCCTGGAAGAGGGAATGAAGGTCTGCGCGGATCTGCATGACAACGGCCTGACCGCAGCGGAAATCACATTCCGCACCAGCGCGGCTGAGGAAGTCATACGCGAGGCGTCAAAGGCTTTCCCCGACATGCTCATCGGCGCGGGCACTGTGCTCAACATCGTGGACTTGCACCGCGCATTCGCCGCTGGCGCCAGCTTCGCCGTTGCGCCTGGCTTCAACCCAGTGGTGGTCAACGAGGCGCGTCATTGCGGCTTTGACTTCGCGCCTGGCGTATGCACACCCAGCGAGGTGGAGCAGGCGCTGTATGCTGGCTGCAAGCTGCTGAAATACTTCCCGGCCGAAGCGGCTGGCGGCACGGCCATGCTCAAGTCCATAATCGCGCCATACAAGCATCTTGGCGTGCGCTTCATGCCCACTGGCGGCGTGAAGCCCGCAAATGTGGAAAGCTACCTGGAGATACCAGAGGTAGCCGCTGTAGGCGGCACCTGGCTCAACAAGTGCCCTGTCGAGGTCATCAAGGAAGCCGTCGCAATCGCCTCCAAATACGTAAAATAAGACCATAGGAGAAAGAACATGAAAAAGCTACTTATAATTGCATTGGCATTTACAATCAGTGCATTCAGCCAGGAAGCACCTGCCGCACCTGCTGCACAGGAGGCACCCGCCGTTGCCAAGCCCACCTGGATATGGGACGGAGCAGAATGCCAAGTCTCTGACAAGTACAGCACGAAGGTATGGTACAACCAAGGCAAGATGCCTCTGTTCAAGGCGAATGAGGACGGCAGTTTCACATCCAGCGGTCCAGCAACCCGTTTCATGACATTGGAGCCAGGGCAGTGGCTGGTATTCGAGATGCTCTCATCAAAGCACCTGCCCACAGGCAAGTACCATGCATGGTCCCTGCACTTCAGGAAGGAAGGCATAGGCAAACTGGCGGGCAATGTTGTCACAGTGCCTACTGGTCTGTACACAATGCAGTTGCCTGACATCAAGGAAAAGGTCAACTCATCCATGAACTTCTACAACTACAACATGGAATTGACCCTCAAGTACATCAAGATGGTCAAGGAGCCAGAAAACTACATCGGCATTGAATTTGAAGGTGGCAAGGACCGCATTGAGGTGGGTGACACATTCAAGGTCGTACTGAAGCTGGCGGAACCCTGCGAGGATGTGACATGCAAAATCATGGCCGATATCGGCTCTGGCATCGGTGCCTACAGCATCAATGGAAAGGACAACATCGAACTGGAGGCACAGGACGATGACTGCAAACTGTGGACTGCCACCGTCACCGTCAAGTCCCTGCCACCCACAACAGCAAAAAAGAGATACGGCAAGAGAAGCGTGATGCTGAAGGCCAGCGTGCTTGGCAGCAAGTTCAGCACCCCGATCTACACCTACATTCCATACGCATTTGGCCCCGCACCAGCACCAAAGGCACCAGCACCAGCGAAAAAGGCAGAGTAATCAAAAAGGAGAACACGCACCATGAAGAAATTACTGGCATTATTGGCAATGGCATGCCTCTGCGCAATGGCAATCAACGTGGACGGCAAACTGGACGAGGCGGATTGGGCAGGCGCAAAGAAGTACAGCGACTTCACTGTGCCAGAAGGCATGAAGAGGGGAGACTCAAATATCCCCAAGGCAAACACCGAATTCCAGATTCTGCAGAAAAAGGACGCGATCTACATCGGCGTCAAATGCTATGAATCGGACATGAACAGGCTCAAGTCCACGCCAGCTGGCGGCCTTTGGGCAACAGACGCAGTTGAACTGTTCCTGGTGCCTGACGGCAGCACCACGGAATACTACCAGTTCCTGGTGACATACACCAACTACACCTACGCAATGTACTATGCGGAAGGCGGCAATATACAGCCCGACCCATTTGGCCCAATATGGAAGACTGCAGTCTATTCGGACAAGGACTTCTGGAGCGCGGAAATCGAACTGCCACTGACCGCATTCTACATGACCAGACAGAACATCTGGAAGGACGAGTGGCGCGTCAACGTATGCCGTTGCAGAAGTGCCGTGGTTTCGGAGCGTTCATCCTGGTCGCCGTTGAAGCGTGCCTACAGGGAACTCCACAACTTCAAGACCATCAAGGGCTTTCCAATGCGTGCAGCGGAAGACTACGTCTATGTGTCCAGCGCAGAGGCTGATGTGACGGGGCAGGAGAACAACCAGCCCAAGGGCAGCCTGGAAGTCAAAGTTCAATTGGACAAGGGCGGCGACTTCATCTTCTTCGGCAAGAGCGTGAAGCTGAAGAAGGGTCTCAACACATTGAGCACACCGTACACCTTCGAGAAGTCAGGCCGCAACCAGGTCCGCATTGACCTGAAGCGTGCCTCCGATGTAAAGGACTTCGGGCGCTTCTTCCCGATCATCGCCACATTCGTGCCAATCAAGGTGAACTTCACGCTGCCTGAATACCGCCGCAACTTCTATCCTGGACAGGACTACAGCAAGGTGGCCGGCACGGTTGTCCGCGCTGGCAAGGATCCAGTCACGGTGACGCTGGAAGGCGCAGGCCTGGCAAAGAAGACACTCACACTTAAGGGCGACAAGCTGTCTTTTGAGTTCGACACATCCAAAATGGAGGAAGGCGAGGCGTTCCTTACAGCCAAGTGCGGCGAATACGAGGTCAAAGAGAAGATCCGCCGTCTCAAGCCATACGACAAGCACACTTCATGGATCTCTGGCGGAAACCTGATTGTGGACGGAAAGCCCGTGCTCCGCCGCAACATGTATGCGGAATACTACATGGGAGGAGAGGCATTCAAGGAAAAGTATGACAAGGACGACCTCTGCCAGACAAAGGGCATCGTCGGCGTCGGCGGCTGGGTGGAACCGGCGCGACTGGTGAAGGGCATCGAATCCAAGGAAGCCACCAGGGACGTTTATCCCTGCAAGGAATACTGGGCGGCGCTGGACAAGACCATCGAAAAGGCAAAGAAGGGCAACGGCGTGTTCTACTACATCTCCGACGAACCGGAGTGCCGCAACGTTTCACCAGTTTATCTGAAGCACATCTATGACTACCTTTGCGAAAAAGACCCGTACCACGTGGTGCTTATTGGCTCTCGCGCCTGCGCAAGATACCTAGACTGCGCGGACTGGTTCGAGACGCACCCATATATCAATGCCCGTGAGGAAAAGGGCGTCCGCAGATATGACCGCGAAATCAACACCCTGGGCAACTACATCGACGAGATCTCCACGCTCAACAGACCAGACAAATGCATCGGCTCCATGCCCACATCATTCGCGTCACGCTCGTCATCCCGCATATCCCGCTATCCAAACTTCGTGGAAATGGTATGCCACACCTGGGCGTTTATGATACGCGGATGCAAGACCCTGTATCCCTACGCCTACCATGATTTGGGCGACGTGCCTTCCGTGTACGAAGGCATCCGCTACATATTCACATCGGCGGACGCGCTGCAGGACTTCATACTCTTCGGCAAGCGCACCCTGCTCTTCCACAACTCCGAGGCGGGCGCGGCTCTGTGGGAGCTGAAGAATGGCGAGAAGATGTTCGCGGCTGTGAACTACTCCACTCATCCAGTTACAGTCTCCCTCAAGGGCGTGAAGGGCAGCTTCGTGGAATTCCGCGGGGACAGGACATTCAGCAAATTCGACAGCATGACGCTGGCGCCCCAGGAAGTCATCATCGGCACCACCAAGAAGAAGGGCGAGAAACTCAAGTCATTCAAGGAAGTGGCAGCGGAAATCGACGCCAAGGAGAAGGAACGCTGCAGCACAGGCAACCTGCTGTTCGGTCATGAGAACGACGTGGAAATCACCGCCTCCCGTGCAACACCCCGCATTTCATACAAGATGTTCGACGGCACCAGGGATGTGCAGGCATTCTACGATGTGTGGGGCAAGAACAAATTCTACGAGATTTCATTCCCGAAATACGAGTTCAAGCCCAAGTTCTCCAAGGTGCGCATCTACGGGCACAACATGGGCACGCCCACCATCAAGATACGCAAGCGCGGCAAATGGGTTCTGCTTGAACCAACAAAAGTGTGGAAGGACAAGTACATGGTTGGCTTTGACTACCCCGAATCATACGAAACAGTGAAATTCCACATTGACTTCCACCAGAACAAGCTGGAGCTCTACGAAATCGAATTGCTAAAGTAAAACCACCCCACAAGTTAAGGAGTATTCAAATGTTAAGAACCACAATTGCATTAATGCTTTTTCTGGGCATTTTCGCATTCACATCATACGCTCAAAATCCCCATACTGACGAAGAATATGAAGTCTGCTATCAACTCTTCGAAATAATGGAAATGGACAAGACAATGAAAGAAACAGCCAACAAAATGGTTGGCAAGCAACTCAACGCACTTCCAAAAGAAACCTTGCAAAAAATCCGCCCCGTTGTGGTGCAATACCTTGAGAAATATTTGAATTATGAATCTGTAAAACAAAAAATGGCGGATGTCTATCTGAAATATTTTGCCGTAAACGACATTAAGGAACTTATAAAATTCTATCAAACACCTGTTGGGCAAAAATTCATCAAAAACCAATCGCAACTCATGGTGGAAAGTGCCGAGATCGGGACAAAACAAGTCACGGCACACCAAGCAGAATTGCAGCAAATGCTCATTAAGGCAATGCAGGAATGAGACTAGGACTCTGCTTAATCTAAAGGCAACAACACTTGATAACGAGGAATAATAAAAATGAAGAAGTACATTTTTGCAATAATCATTGCAGTTGCAATGACGGCAGTCGCCGCTGAAAAACTAGTGGCATCATGGGACTTTGAAAAGGGACTTGACAGCGGCGACATCAAAATGTCAAAGCGCGGTTCAGCTGCATTGGTGGACGAGGAAGGGCACGGCAAAGTGCTGAAGCCCGCTGCCGCATACGACGGCAAGCCAGCTGGCCTCATTCTTCGCGGCAATGCAAAACCCGAAACATTGCCTGAAGCCTTTGTCTGGGCAATGGACATCAAGTACCAGGCCCCTGAAACTCTCCCCAAGAACGGGCTGAACACATATCTGCTGGACTGCAAATACAGCGCAAAGAATGGCCTGTCCTGGCTTATGACAACTGACAAGGCTGGCAATCCACAGTTGAGGGCTGTGCTTGGCACCAGCGAAGGCGGAGTGGCAATCATCGCAAAGGCACCTGCTCTGAAGGATGGGCAATGGCACAGCATCAAACTGGTATGCCAGGCACCAAAGATGGAAATGTTTGTGGACGGCAAGACCGCTGGCATGTCCCTGGTCAAGGGCAAGCCAATGCCACCAGCGCATCGCCTCACCATCGGAGACAGGGTGGGATCCTCATATGGTCCATTCCGTGGCCTGATTGACAATGTCACATTGAGCGCCATCGTGCCAGACGAAGCGGAGGAAGCCAAATGAAGAAAGGCATACTGACAACACTGCTGTGCTGCATACTGCTCAACGGCGCTGATTTCTTTGCACCAGCACCAGACGCTGGTGCAAATCTGCCTGCTGACAAGGTATATCCCGCAGGGCGCATATTTCCCATCTCTGGCTATTCCTCGCCTTCAGCCACACTGATGCGCGACTTTGGCTTCACCGTGGCAGGCCCCGTCTATGGCAAACACGAGGCCATGTGCAAATGGGCGACAAAGGCAAAGGAGGCTGGACTTCCGATCCTGTGGCAGCTGACCGTCACCTACGAGGAAAAGGCAGTGTCCATGGACTTCATGAACAGCGCCAACAAGAAGGGCGCAAAGCCCATTGACTGGGATGCCATTACGCAAAGTGCAAAGGAAAATGCCCAGGATGCAATCAACAAGTTCGGGGACAGCATCCTGTGGTGGTATGTGACGCCAGAGGAGCTGCGCCACTGGCGCTCAAAGGAGATGAAGTACCTCCAGGTCGTGGCAGATGCCATTCGCTCTGTCGATCCATTGAAACGCCCCATCTCCATGTATCAGCCAGGCCACTATGGAAAGGGTTCCCTGGAGCATTACACGCCAATTCTGGACTACATCAGCCAGGGCTGCTATCCCCATGCGGGCAAGACATACAGGACCTGGAACAGGTACTGGGCTGAAAACCTCACAGGCGCGGCAAAGTCAGGAAACCGCACTGCCATCGCAGTGACGGAAATGTATATTGAACCCAAACTGGAGGAACTGGGCATGGTGCCCACTTGGGTGAAGTATGACGTGTGGACGCCGCTGCTATATGGATGCAAGGGCATCCTTGTGTTCTCGCTGGCGAACCGTGCCAATTTCGATGCCCATGACCGCTATTTCCTGGCGTATTCCGATGTGATCAAGCCACTCAACGGCAAGCAGAAACTGGGCGAGGTGCTGCTGTTCGGCGTGGAGGAAAAGGACTTGTCATTCAAGGTCACGGAAGGACCAAGCGAAGTCGTTTATGAGAAGAAGTCCGCTGGTAAAGTCGAAAAGAGCATGACATACTCCACCATATTGAGCAAGGACATGCGCCATGCCAGCGGCAGATATTGCTTCGCAGTCTCCAGCACGGACAAGCCAGTGAAGGCATTGCTTCAGGGCCTGCCCAAGCAGCCGGTGTCCGTATATGACGCGGAAAACGGCAAGCTCCTGGGCACCGCCACAGACGGCACCTTCCCCGTGGATTTCAGCCCCTGGGGCGTTCGCCTACTGCGCTTTGAAAAAGCAAAATAATGATATTTTAAAGAAATCTACAATATTTCTTTATTGAGTGCGTTTTATATGTGCGCCACGTTTTCGGGGCGCACATAGAAACAATTATGCACTCAACAAACAAAATCACACATTTCATCGCTGGGACGGAGGTAGCCAGCGCGGAGGTAGCCAGCGCAGAGGAGG